>CAZCUL010000215.1:0-16122 GCA_964501475.1 uncultured Verrucomicrobiota bacterium
CGGGCACGTCGAGGTGCCGGCCACCTTTGGAACTGTCAGTGCGCATAACGGCGAATTTCGGTCAGAAGCGCTCGACATGATTTTGCCCGCGCGTCGACTGCCGATCGAATTCGTTCGAACGGCGACAGGGCAGGATTTGTATGAAGGCCCCTTTGGTCGAAGCTGGGACTTCAACTACAACCAGCAGTTGATCGAGTTACGGTCTTCGCTATTTCCCCTCGGATCTCGCATGCCCCTCGTGATCCGTAGCGAACAGAACAGTGAGATTGCCGGCTCGCGAGACGTGGTGCTGCAAAATGGAGATGGTAGGAACATTATCTTCAAATACGCCGGAACGAGTGTTCCGGCCGAGTATGCGAGCGATCCTTTGCCAAGTGAACTGGGATGGTTCCAAAAAGCGCAAGCCTACTATCTCCCCCAAAAGGGAGTGTTCGACATGCTCGTCCGCTTTTCTGACGGGAAATTCGCACGGCTCACGCCTGACGGCACCCAGTTCTGGTACTCGGACCGAGGCCGTTTGCAAATGATATACGACCGGCATCCGAAGAATCGCGTCCGACTCGACTACAATGTCCGCGGTGAACTGATCCGTATCACTGATGAGTCGGTGACAGTGGATCGATTTATCGACATCGGATATTGGCGATTCCAGAACGAAAACGGATTTCAAGCGGGACTGGACGAGGCGACGATCAACGGTTCTGTGGCCGGAAAAATCTGTCGCCTCAAGGATTATACCGGCAGGGATGTGCTGTTCTTTTATAATGAGGATGGGTTGCTGGAACGAAGGGAAGGTCCTGAAATCACGACCGCTAACCCCGGTGGTTTCACTGGCCGGCCCGTGACGCGCTATCTTTGGGAGACTGGATGCGGAGATATCAAAGGCATTGTTGCCGGCAGTGCCGATGGTACTCCTCTGATTAATGCCAACCTGGATAGTTCAGGAGGAAGTCCTGTGGTCAACCAGGCAAACGGTGCTGGAGGCCCGGTTACACTGGAACTCCAATATCCCAACAAAGCTTTGGCACTGGAATCAGGCACGGCCAAAATCACTGCCACCGCCCCCGACGGGGCCATCTCAGAGTACCTCCTGAATAAATTGGGGTTGCCTACGGAAGCGAAACTGAGCGGTTACGGAGCCACTAACGTCACAACAAAGTACGAGTATAACGAGGGCGGACTGGTCACTTTGGTCACCCAGCCGGAAGGGAACAGCCAGGAAATAGTCTATGATTCGGCCAATCCAAACCTGCGGTCCCGTGAAAATGTTTTATCAGTAAAAAAGACTCCGGGTTCCCGTGGAGGTGACATTCTCGAAGCCACATTTCACTACGATGGCCGCCACAATCTGATGTCCGGGCAACAGGTGGATTTTAATGGAAAGGTCGCCACCTACTTTCTGACTGGGAATGGGCTGGAAATCGAGAAGATTGAACATGGCACCGATGGTACTGACACGTTCGCGCACAACGAGTACGGCCAACTGACGGGTCACACAACGCACGAAGGAATAGAGTTCCGTTTCGAATACGACTCGAGTAACGGATTCAAGACGGCGGATCATCGTGGCGATCTGCAGACTACGCATACTTACAGCGGCGGCGCTGGAGTGCGGGGTCTACCCACCCTTACCACATTCCCTCAGGGAGCACCTATGGTGAAGGAGTATGACGAACGAGACCAGCTTATTACTACAAAGCGCGGAGCGTACCAGCAGAGAAGATCTTATGACGAGAATGGAAACCTCACACGCCTGGCCACCACTGTTGACAGCGGAGAGGAGCTGGTCCAGACGCGCGAATACGATCAAGTCAGTTTTCTTCGAAAACTGACCCTCGATAATGTCGAGACCTTCGGTGTTCCAACCAACCTTGTTGCCCTCATCGAACCGGATGCTGCCAAACGCATAAAGAAAATCAGTTACCCCGGCGGGGAAGTCCGCAGTTATGACTACGATCATTTGGGGCGATTGGTTAAGATGGCCTTGGGAGATTACGTTGAGGAGTATTCATACGACTTGAACGACAACCTTCTCGCGCTCAAGCGAGGCAGCGCGATTCAGGAGTATCTATACGACGGTCACGATCGCGTAATCAGGCTGAGTTTGCCGGTCACTCCGGAGTCAAGAGAGGAGCTCTCTTTCACATATCACGGCAACGGCGAACCGAAATCGTTCAGGGTAACAGACCCCAATTACGGCATCATTCAGGATATTTCCATTGAAGAGATCGATACTCTGGGTCGGCAGAAGTCCGTCAAAACACTCTCTGACAGTCTCGGTTCGACAACCCTTGAGTTCATGTACCAGCCTCAAAGCAAAAGGCAGATTCAAAGGAATGCACGAGGAGAAGAGACTGTATTTACTTACGACAAGGCGGGCCGCTTCGTAGGCTTTAACACTTCTTTGCGGAATAAGACCTACACTTTGGACCTGAATGACAATCCCAGGACAGTGTCGTCTCAGGAAGAGCAAAACACGTACACCAGCACTTTCGATTACAACGACATTGACCAGCTCATACTGCAGCAAGACGACATGGGAAAAGTCATAGAATATGTGCCTAGGCTCGATGGTTCTCTCAAATATCAAATCGACAGTCGTCAAAAAACCAACAGCTTGGAATTCACGATTCTGGGTGAAGTGAAATCGAAGCGGCGACCTGACCAGGTTGAGTTTCGCTACACATACAACGAGCACCGCGCGCCGTCCTTCATCCACGATACAGAGAATCGGGGGTTGTCCTATGGATACGATTCAAGCTTGCGCATGGATGCGCTAACTAATCGGAACGGCGGCGAAACATTATTCAGTGACTTCGACGCAAGAAATCACCCCAGCGTAATCAAGATTCCGGGCGAGGGCAGCGCTTTTGCGAGCCATGATCTTCAAGGAAGAGTGACCTCTCGAACAAGCATCTACCAAGGGGTCGCCCGTGTCGAATCGTACACTTATGATGCCTTCGATCGAATTCGCATTGCGCAATACGACGGAAACAAGGCAACGTACTTGTTCGATAAGCTCGGTCCTCTCCTTGAAGCGGTCTTTTTTGAGAACGGCGCTTCCAATAAAGTCGGCTACGACATTTACCCCGACGGTGCGCGGAAGAGCATCACTTATCCTTCGGGTATTAGGGTTTCTGAGGAGCGTCCCCCGCACGGTCGTCTGGCGAGCGTTGTCCCCGAGGGAAACGATCCCATTATCGCATCCATCACTTACGAGGCCGCGAACATTGCTCGAGAGGTTTCCCTCGGCCCGAACCTCATTCTGGAGAAGAACAAATACGACTTGCGCAAACGGCTTGTGGCCCGACGCTACGAACGCGCCATGGACCGAAAGGTTTTGACAGACATGCGCTACTCCTACGATCGTGCGAATAACATCGTAGCCAGGCAGTTTGTCCACCGCAACGGGCGCGCAGACTTCTTTGCCTGCGATGACGGCAACCGATTGGTTCGCGCCGATATTGGGGTAAGGCCGGTTGTCGCTTCCGCTTCGCCAAGGTCTCTCGCCGGATTCGCCACGCCTCCCGAGGTCGGCGGCTCTTTCTCTCCAGGATTGTATGCGCGGAATTATCTGTACGACGGGACAGGCTTGGACTTGTTGATCCAAGCGGCGGGCGTCAACCCGGACGATTTCGGGCTGCCGATTTTCGCGATCAATCGTTCCGATCCAGATGGTTTCTTATTCCAACGTCAGATTGATGGCTACAACCGTGGCGCGCCCGATCCGCTGGGGAATACAGTCAGGACGCTGCTCTCCGTGCGAAAGCCAGGCGAGTCGGAACCGCAGCTTGTCGAATCAGTGCTTAGTTATAATGGCCTCTCCCAGTTGGTCAAAGTTCAACGGCAGGATGGCATCAACATCGAGTACGAGTACCAGACCAGCGGACTCTGTTTCCATCGGAAAGTCAGTAACGGCACAAATATTCTAACTGAGACCGGTCTCGTCTATGACAATGGGCTACTGATCGAGGAGTACGAGAGTGTCAATGGGAGGAATCTGCTCAAAGCGCGGTACTTTTACGCAGACCTCGACGTGCCTGTCGCTGGAGATTTTCGGGATGCGAGTGGCAACACTAACCGCTATTACTTTTTGACGGACCTGGTCGGCTCGGTTGTCGCGCTGGCTGATTCCAGTGGCGAGGTCGTGGAACGGGTTTATTACGATCCCTGGGGCCAACCTGTCATCGAACCGCCGGATCGCGCGTCGCCTCAGATTGCCCGGATTGTATCGACTGGCGGTGACTTGCTCGTCGAATTCACCGAATCGGTGCTGCCGCCGATTCAGGGAGCGACATTCGGCTCCAACCTGATTACTTCGTTCAGTGCTTTGACTGACGCCGTCACTCTGGAGGGGGGCACAGGCGTTCCCGGGACCATTACTTATGAAGAAAGTGTGGCCGGCTTCCCTTTCGGCCGGGTGCTGCGTTTTCATCCCAGCTCGCCACTCACCAGCTCGGGTTCGTACACCGTCGCCAGCAAAGCAGGCGCCTTGGTTGATGAGTGGGGTAACACAAACGCGACAGAATCTATCAGCATCGTCTTCAATCCGACCGAAGGGTCTGTCTTGTACAGCGGTCCTCCCACCGGGAGTAGCGCGCCTCGTCGTTTAGCCAGGAGTTCGATTAATTCTCCGTTCCTTTTCCACGGCCAATACTTCGATTACGACGCCGGGCTGATCTACATGCGCGCGAGGTTTTATGACCCCTACACGGGGCAGTTCCTACAACTGGATCCAATGGGTTATCGCGACAGCGTCAACCTCTATGCAGCATTTGGCCAGAACCCAGTCAGGTTCCGCGATCCATCTGGCGCCTCGCGCTTTGCCACGCCAGCCGCAAAAGGAGCTGCGAAAACGACGGCCGATGTCGCCGCGACTGCGGGGCAAGCGGGAGCCAAGTCTGTTCTTCGTGCTCAGGATGTCACCGTTAAGATTTTAAGATCTTCCGCTCAGCCACAACGATTTCGCTGGCTTCGCTCGCTCTTCCGGTTCCTCGCAAGGGACGTTGCTCCGGCGGTGGTCAAAGAAACTGCCAGACCGCTGGGTGATGCGGTGGTCAAAGTATCGGAAGAAGCGGCCACAGGGCTCATTTCAATTCGAAGGAGTGAAGAGTTAATGGGCATGGAACAGCTCTTCGCTCATGAGAAACTTCGGAAAAAATTCGAGCCGGGGATACCGGTCATCTCCTCAAGCCAAGCCGAGGTGATTGCGCAGCGTCTGCTTGATAAAGAAACCAAAAGCCTGCTCTATCACGCCATGCTCCTGGGCAGACTGCAGGGACCGACGTTTCGGAACAATGTCCACGAGGTCATTAATCACATAGGATTGGACTTCAGGCCCTTTGAGATGATGCCTGAGGAACTCAGAGAAGAAGGCGAAGCTCAGTTTGAGGGGAACCCAGTCCGAACCACTAGCGACGGCCAACTCATGTTGGCCTTGGATTCGAAGTTCAAGGAGGCACTGGCTCGGGGTGGATTTGATGAGGAATTCATCGAAAATCTAACGCACGACATACTGGCGAGGAGATTGATTCAGTATCTTGGAACGAAGAAGTTCCCGTTAGTTCCGATTAGCGATGATATTGCCGAGCATTTGAGCCATTTCATCGATCGCTACGTTGACAAACACTTGGTCAAGCCAGAGCAGCCCAAGGAGTGACCATGCGTTTTCGCACACCCAGCCGGTCTCGATTGATCGCAGCCAGCGTTCTGCTTGCCGTGGGGGCCCTTTCAATCGGGACCGCACGACCGAACCAGTTACTCACTTCGTTGCAATACCAAATCGTCGGCACTCAGTTGCGGGTCACTCCCGCTGCGGTGTCGGTCCCTAAAGGTGTCGCCGGTTCGGTGCTCGTCCAATTGACCGGCGCTGATGGCTCGACGAATGATGTAGCTTCAAATTTAGGCGAGGGGGCGTTTGTCGAAGCCATTCTGCGCGGCCCGGCGTTTCCGGCGCGTCGAGTGGTTGGGCAGTTGAATCAGGCGCTGCTCCTCCCGCCGCTCAATCTCGTCGGCGATTATCAGCTCGATAGCATCCGCTTGGTGGACGCGGTCACCGGGGTCACCCGAATGGAAGCGGTGCCGAGCAGCGTACCGGTCCATGTTTTCGATGAGGTGCTGGTCTCCAGGGTCACGTCGAGGCCGCTCACGCTCGATGAAATCAAGGAGAAAGGCATCGTCATCGATGAACAGAATTTCCGGGCGGTGGAATTCGAAGTCTCATTCGTCCTCGAAGGTAAAACCATTCCGATCAGGTTTCCCGTCGTCAGCCCGACATTCAAGCAATCGACGGAAATCATCCCTGCCGCTGAATTGGAAGCGAAGCTGGCCGCCGCGCAGGCCATCAACCGGGAAATCCAGTCCAGCACCGAACTCCCTCCCGAACTGCAAACCTCCGGATTTCATATTGAAGTGCAGGGGATCAATTTTCAGCGAGTTGAAATTGGGCCACAGGATTTGGACCTGCAGATCCCTCCCATCCCGGCGCTGATGGTGATCCCCGGGAACATCGGGTACTTGAACCAGTTTTTCAGCGTCCAGATTTTCACCGAAAACGCCGCACCGCGAAATTCAGGGCTGAGCGTCTGGAACGTCCAGGCCAAACTGATTCTCCCGCCGGGACCCGATAAAATCCCGAGCGCGAATTACAGCACACCCGGCGATGATCCACTTCGGTTTGCTCGCGTTGGTCCCGACAAAATCATCAACGAGATTCAAACCCTCGTTCGCCCCGGTCTCGACGGCCAGGTTGGAACGGCCGATGACATCGGCCGGCTTTATCCCGGCGAATCCGGCCATGCCGAGTTTCTGGTGGAAGGCCTGCAGGAAGGATTGCATGTCATGGATTTGGATTTGACCGCCGATCTCGACGGTCTGGCCGCGGGCACGGTCAAGATCGAAGGCAAAGCGGCTGGCTCGGTGCTGGTCCGCAATCCGAAATTCTCAATGGCCTTCTCGCATCCACGTACTATTCGAGCGGGTGAGCCGTACGATGCCTTCGTGACGATTCTGAACACGTCACAAACCATCGCTAATCTGGCGAGCGTGACTCTGCCCGCGGCGGGTCTGCGCGGCGGCGTTTTGGAGACCGATGAAACGGTTCAATTCGAAACCATTCTTCCCGGGCAGACCGTCACCGCGCGATATCGGATTCGGTCCCAGCGGACCGGGACCATTTCGTTTTCGAACCTGACGACCGGTGACGACAGCGTGCAAGGGCGCTTTCGACTGAGCATGGGCATTGATGAACGTGGTGTCATTCTTTCGCCGGATACAATCCTCATGCCCGATTACGTGAATTTCCTGCCCGAAGGTATAGTCAACGCGGCCAATCGCGTGCTCGGCCAGGCGCTGAGTGTTTCGACTGCCCCGCAATTGCCGCCTTCGGTCAAACCGGTCGCGCGGAACATCGTGACACGGCGCGTGCTCGAGCTCGCCGAAGCCGGCCAGAGGATTCGTTATGGCGATTCTCTTTCGCGGGTGCTGAGTGATTTGCTGCTCGATTGGCAGGGCGCGCGGAACTTCAGCGAAGGGTTTGACCAGATCATGCGCGAGACCGATGCCGGGGCAGAATTTCGCGCCGCGCTCATGGACGAATGGGAGGGCGGGGACGCCTTGAACGCCGCCGCTAGGTTGATGGAACGCGCCCCCGATCTGGCGGGAAGAGGGGAATCATGGCATCTGGCCGCCAGTGGTGACACCAATGTCGAGATCTCACTTATCCAGGGCGATGCCTCGGTGACACTCGAGCAAAGCGGCATCAGGCAAAGCCTGGCCTATCGCGGGAATCGAGGTCATTTCCTGGCCGCCATTCCATCGATGGATGCAAATCGGCTTATCCGCTGGCAAACCAGGGAAGCGATCGCTTCTGCCGACCTGGTTGCCATCTTGTTTCAGAGCAACGGCATCGCGCAGCGCTTCACCTGGACGTTAACCAACCCGCCTCCAGGAAGTTGTTATCATTTTTTCCCGGCGGACGGCAGTGGAACGCTCAACGCGGATCTCAACTGCGACGGAATAAATGAATTCAGCTTTGCTGCCACGAGGGTCGAGGTTACCGAAGCGCCGCCTTCGCTGATAACTGTTTTTCAGGATACAACCGTTCAGGCCGGCCGCCCGGCCATCCCCTGCGTCGGCGACGGTTCGATCCTGAATTACGGAACGGTGCTTTCGGTGCTGTATTCCAAACCGATGACCTCCAACACGGTGAACAATCCCACCGCTTACCATTTTGAAGACGGGAACGTGGGTGGATCGGTTCAAATCCAGCCGGGCGGACGAGTCGCGTTGATCAATATGCGCAATTCCTTTTCCGCGCTTCGTCCACGTACTTTGACGATCAGCGGTGTGACCGATCCGCGGGGCAATCCGATTTCCAATCCGGTTCGTCCCGTGATTAGCGCGCTCACCCAGGGAATTTCGTTGCGGGGCCGCGTCGTCCGGGTGGACAGCAGCCCGGCTATCGGTGTTCCGGTGACGTTAACCATGCATGACCAAACGCAGGGCGCCAACGAGTGTGTGCCGTTCGATGTCCGTGTGGCCCAGGTCTTCACCGATGCGAATGGATATTTCCACTTCGATTTCATTCTTTACGGTGTGCCTTACACCGTTGCCGCGACTGACACGAGCGGTCTCTCTCCCGAGTTGGTCACTCAACTTCTTGGTTCGGGCGGGGAGGCTTTCAGCCGGGAAAACCTCTTGCAACTCGCCAGTCAAAGTAACAACGAATTGTTGGCCGAGTTCACCGGCGGTCGGCTTCCCGGCGCCATCGCAGCGGTGGAGGGTGTGGACCGCGCGGTTCTGCGCGATGTCATCCCAGTTGGTTCGCCGCGCGTCGGCTCGGAAGTGCCGGTAGCCTTGCGATTTCGCGGCCGGGGGACGGTCCTTGGCCAGGTCCTTTCCGCGGATGGCGTGATTCCAGCCGCGCAGGTAGCGGTTAATTTATTTCCCGATCCCGATTCGCGCGAGCTGGGACGCGGTCTGTTCACTGATAACAACGGCCGGTTCGCTTTTAACGGGGTTCCGCTGGGCCTGTATAGCATCAAAGCGCAGCGCGGAGAGGAGCCGGCTCGAACCTTTGTCGGCGAATTGAGTCAACTCGGACAAATCACCGATGTGGTGATTGTCCTGAACGCGGCGAATACCAACGTCACGCGCACGGGGATGCGCGGGCGTGTCTTCGAGACGGACAATGTGACTCCGCATCCCCGGGCAAGGGTTTTCGTGGGGCACTTAGACAATACTTCGCTAGTCGATCTGGTCGCCGCCGTGGATGCCAACGATGAAGGCTTCTGGTCTGCCGACGGCATTCCATTGGGAACGTGGGATGTGCTCGCCATTTCATTTGATGGAAAACGCAAAGCCGTCCGCAGCGGAATTGGCGCAATCGCCGGAGTGCTTTCCCACGTCAATCTCACCTTGCAAGGTCTTGCGACCGTGAGCGGCCGGGTCGAGACCAGCACCGGAGTCCCGGTGACAAATGCCATCGTGGCCGGTGGCGAAGCCCTCGTCCGAACCGATGCGAACGGTCTGTTTACTCTGGCGGGGGTTCCCACCGGTTCCCGGAGTATCAGCGCGGGTCAGGAACGGAATCCAGACATCGGCGTTGACTTTCCGAGGTTCGGAAGCGTCGCGCTCAATGTGCTTCCCGGGACGGATAATTTTGTGGTCATACGGCTGGGCAGCGCGGGTCGAATCGTCGGTCGGGTCCTGGATGCCAATGGCAACCCAATTCCAAATGCGCGAGTATCGCTGCCGTTGGGGGCCGGTTTCCTGTGGGTCAACGCCGATGCTCAAGGGAACTATCGTTTCGAAAACATGGCGCTGGGCGACTATACACTGAGCGCGCCTGCGCCTCCGGCTCAGGACACCGATACTGGTGGGCTTCTCAGCGCCTTGCGGGAAGGGTCGGAAGATGAAATCCAGGCCGCGATTGGCGAAGCCTTCGCCATCTTTACTGGTGCGGCCGATCCTTATCTCAACGGGGAGGGAGCAAATTTTAACCCCGGGAGTTGGGGCTTCACGCGTGTCCGGATCAATTTTGACGGTCAGACGGTGGTGGCCGATATCCGGTTCTTAAGAGAAGGAACGATTGCCGGCACAGTTTTAAACGGGCAGGGCGTTCCGATCGGCGCACGGGTCCGTCTCACCGGGTTGGGACCCTTGGCCAACGGTTTGCCCGGAGTGGTGATTCGCGGCGAGCGAAATTCGGACCCCGCGCTCGGGACCTTTGCCTTCAATGGACAGCTTCTGGTTGGCGATTGGACCCTTCAAGCGGCATCACCTTTTTATCCGGTGGTCCTCACGCAAAGCGGCCGCACTTCCTCCATTGACACAGATGAGACAAACGTGGTGTTGCAGTTTCCTCTCGTGCGCGAAGTGGAAGGGCGATTAACCGGAACCATTTTCAATCCCGACGGCACCCGTGCCGGAAGCGGGGTGCAGGTCAGAATTGGTTTGGGCAGTGACTACGTCCTCACGACGGACACCAATGGTTTCTTCGACACGCAAATAAAAATCCCGGCGGGAACCTACACGCTGGAGGTGGATGACCCCGCGAGCGGACTGGTCGCAATCAGTTCCGCCAACGTTTCTGCCGGAATAATCAACGTCGCCAACATCACCCTTCTGGGCAAGGGCGGTCTCAGCGTGCGCGTGTTTAAAGGCGATGGAACACCGGCCACAAATGCAGCGGTGGAGATAACCCAGGGATCCTATCCCAATGATCGCTTCGAAGGAACGACCGATACCAACGGGATTGTGCGATTTTCAAATATTTTTGAGGGGCACTACGCGGTCTCCGCCCAAATGCAAACGGGTCCAACGCGGGTTTTCGGAAGAACCGCGGCCATCGTTCCGCGCGGGCAAACCGCCACAGTTCAAATAGACCTGACTCCGACAGGAACGATTCGTGGAGTTTTCGTCAAGGCCGACCTGACAACTCCGATTTCCTTTGCCCAGATCGCGATTGGCGATATCGGTTTCGCCACCACCGACACCAACGGATTATTTGAAGTCGGCGGAATTCCTCTGGGCACTTACCGCCTGACGGGCAAGGACGCAGCGACGGGGCGTCTGGGCATCAACACGACGACCTTGAGCTTTGATGGTGAAACTAAGGAGGTTCACCTCGTCGAACAGATTCAGTTCCGCGGAGAAATCTTCGGAAAGGTTCTGGATATTTTTGGAACCGGAGTCGTGGCGGGGGCGGCGGTCACTTTGAACAGCAGCGATCCATTGGGCGGTCCTCGGACAATGACCACTGGATCGGATGGCCGTTTCAGCTTTCCGGACGCGCTTCCCGGGCCGTTCAGTCTCACGGCGATTGATCCTGAAACTCAATTTACAACATCGAAATCGGCAACTCTGCCTGACCGGACATCCAGTTTTGAAATCGATATTTTGTTGCAACCGGTTGCCTCAATCTCCGGGATCATTTATGAACCGGATGGGACAACGCCGGCAACGAACGCAACGGTGGTGTTCAATGGTTTGGTTTTCGATACTGACCAGTCCGGGCGCGTATCCTTCACGCGTCTCCGCCTGGGAAACTATTTACTTCGCGCGAGTTCCAGAGCGGCTGGACAGACCCGAAGTATCGGGGAAACCAATATCCTGATTGCGGCGGCGGGAGTGGCTCCCGGGTTCTCGCTGGCTTTGCGCGGCGTCGGGTCGGTGAACGGGCAGGTGTTCGAAAGCGATCGTGTGACTCCCGTGGTGGGGGCCGAAGTCCGGGTGGATTTGCAGGGCCAGTTCTTCCAGGGCGGATCCGAGTCCAAGTTCACCGATCTGACCGGCCATTATTCATTCGAGAATATCCCGATCGGGAACTACCGGCTGGTCGCTCAATCACTGGCTTTGGCCGCGAGTTTCAGCGGCGTTATTTCGAATCATTTCGAAACGGACCTCGTTAATCTTTATCTGGGCGACAACGGCGCGATCACCGGTCAATTGGTGCGCCGCGACGGAACGACGCCCGTTTCAGGAGTGGATGTGCTTTTCACATTCACTTCGCAAGGCGGCAATCCAGGCCGGGCGGAGGATCGTACAGATACCAACGGCGTGTTCCTCGTCGAAAATATTCCGGTCGGCATGTTCAATCTCGAAGCAATCGCCTCACAGTTTGATGGGATCGCCTTCAGGAGCGGCACGTTGGCCAGCAACGGCCAGGTCCTCAACCTGGGAGCGGTGCCTTTTGATGAGGATGATCCGCGTGTCATCAGCCTGCTACCGCCCAACGGAGCGGCCGGTGTCCCTATCACGACTCCCATTGAACTTGTTTTTAACGAAGCGCTGGCTCCAGGAACGGTCACTTATAGCGGGATGTTTTTGCGTTCGTCTTCCGGAATTGTGCCGGGATCGGTTCAGTTACTTCCAGACCCCACGAACGGAATTCTCAACCGGGTTCGGATCATTCCCAACAATCCGCTCGTTAGTTTGACCACATACGAAATCATCGGCATTGACGGAGAACGCCGGAATGCATCCGGAAACATTACTGGTTTAGGGGTGACTGATCTCGTGGGAAGACCGCTCGTCAGGCCGTTCATCTCCTCATTCACGACTGCCGACAACGACCCGCCGGTGCTGGTTTCGATTTTCCCGAGCAATAATGCCGTGCAGATCGATCCGCGGGCGGTCATGCGCCTTTCGTTCAACGAACCGATCCGCGATTCCAACTACGCGTTCACCGTCACGGGGCCCAACGGATCGGTCGCCGGGACCCCCAGCGTGGGTTTGAACGGGCTGGTGCTGGCCTTCACGCCCACCGCCGCCTTGGAAGTCAACGCGAACTACACGCTCGTCGCAAGCAACGTCTTCGACCTCGCGGGCAACCGCGCCACGGGCGAGCCGTTCACCGCCACGTTCGCCACGCTCGACACGCTCGGCCCGTTGATCGCCACGTTGCGCATCGCCAGCAACGCCCCGCCGGTGGCGGGCGCGCCGGTGTTCATCGAAGCCCTGCTGGCGACGAATGAGGCTGGCGCGAGCGTCCGTTTCACGCAAGATTTGAACCCGATCGGCTCGGACAACTCCGCGCCGTTCGCGGTGAGCGCCACGCTTCCGGTTCCATCAACTCTCAACCCTCAACCCTCAACTACCATTCGCGCCATCGCCACCGACCGCTTCGGCAACGACGGCCCGTTAGCTGAACTGGTCGTCGCGGTGTTGAGCAACCAGCCGCCGACGGTTTCGCTCACGCGCGGCCAGCCGCCAACTGGGCCTTTGGCGAACGGGCAGAACTTCTCGCTCGTCGTCAGCGCCAGCGACGAGGGCACGGTGACAAACGTGACGGTCATCGGCATCGGGCCGTTCGGCTTCTTCACGAACCTGCCGAACGGCAATCCGCGCGTCCTTGCGTTTACCGTGCCGGCGAACGCCGCGCCCGGCGCGCTGTTCCAGTTCCGCGCGCAGGCGACGGATTCGCTGGGCTTGCAGTCGGCGGAAGTCACGCTCGACATCCCTGTGACCGATGCCAGCGCGCCGACGGTGAGCATCGTCAGCCCGGCGGCGAACATGGTGCTCAACGTGGCGCAGTCGTTCGTGCTCACCGTCGCGTCGTCGGACAACAGCACGAATTACAACCTGGAAGTCGTGTTGAGCGGGCCGTTGAGCGCCACGCAGACGGTGGCCGTGGCGACGGCGGCGAACGTGACGGTGACGAACGCGTTCAGTTTCTCGTTGAGTAACGTGGTGACGTCGGGCGCGACGCTCACGGCGACGGTGCGCGCAACCGACGGAGCGAACAACGCCACAACCGTGACGCGCAACTTCCTGCTGCCGGACACGCGCGCGCCGCAACTGGTTTCCACGAATCCCGCGGATGGTGCGCAACGGCAATCGCTCTGGCGGGGCGCGGTGACGTTTGATTTCGACGAGGCGCTCGACCCGGCCACGGCGACGACAAACAACGTGGCCGTGACGAACAGCGCGGGCGTTGCGGCGGCATTCATCGTTTCGCTGGCGAACGCGAACCAGCAACTGCGCTTGGCGTTGACGCAGCCGCTGCTGCCGGGTGTGACTTACACGAACACTTTGCTGCGCGGACTCGCGGATGGCTCGAGCAACCAGTGGCAGTTCGCGGGCGGCGGCCCGGTGCCTGTGGATGGCGCGCCATTTACATTCACAACAGCGAACTTGCTCGTCGTGTCGCCGACGAACGGGACAACCGTCATCGCGGGCCAGAGCCTGACGGCATCGGTGAGTTACGAATCCGGCCTGGGCGCGGCGTTCTTCCGCTTCCTCGTCAACGGCGCGCAGGCCGCTCAAGTCGCGGCGGGCGGGACGAACACGAGCGCGTTCCTCGTGATGCCGACCAACGGAACGGCGGCCGTCATCACGATGGTCGCGGCCAACGAAGCGACGTTCAGCGAACCGGTTACGCTCGCGCCCGTCACCGTCAACCTGCTGCCGGTGGGCACGGACACGGACGGTGACGGGATGCCCGACTTGTACGAGATCGCGAACAACCTGAACCCGCTGGTCAACGACGCGGGGCTGGACCCGGACACCGACGGGCTGACGAATTTGCAGGAGTTCCAGGCCGGCACGCTGCCGCGCAACCCGGACACGGACGGCGACGGCATTCCCGACGGCGTTGATCCCGCGCCGCTCGCGCCGAATCACGCGCCGGTGACAGCGGCGGGCGTCGTCACAAACGCCGACGGGAGCGTGGCGATCGGGTTGCTGGGTTCCGACCCCGACGGTGACGCGCTCACCAGCCGGCTCACGACGCTCCCGGCGATTGGGGGCGTCTTCCTCACGGCTGACGGCGTGACACGCGGAGCGATGGTGACAAACGTGCCGACGGTGGTGACCGGCGCGACGCCGCGCATTATTTACGTGCCGCTCGGCGTGGCGTCAACCAACCAGCTTCGTTACAAGGTCAACGACGGCTTCGCGGATTCGACCGAGGCCGTCATTACGCTTGTTTCGACAAACAATCCGCTTGCCGATGCGGACGGCGACGGCCTGCCGGACGGCTTCGAATTGGTCAATGGTTTGAATCCGTTTGTGAATGACGCGGGACAGGACGCGGACGGCGACGGCCTGACCAACTTGCAGGAGTTCCAGCGCGGTACGAACCCGCGCAACCCCGACTCCGACAACGACGGCTTGAATGACGGCGCAGAAGTAGCACTGGGCTGCACGAATCCACTGAACCCGGACACCGACGGCGACGGTCTCGCAGACGGTGTTGATCCCAATCCGTGTGCGATCGGCACGGGTGTGGTGTTCGTCGCGCCGACCAACACCAACATCACCATCCTGGAAGGCACTGCGACGAACCTGCTGCTGCACGCGATCTCGGACGACGCGGCGATGGTGGGACTCGACTTTGCCCCGACGAATCCGCCGCCGCTGTTCGCGGCGATCACGGGCCCGCAATTCACGAACACGGCGACGAACGGTTCAGCCACGGCGCGGTTGCTTCTCAACCCGTCGTATGATGCCGCAGGGACTTACACGCTGACGTTGCGCGGCTCGGCGTTGGACGGCTCCAGTGGATTCACTAATCTCGTCATCACCGTGGTGGACAATCCGGTGATGGTGACGCGCTGGAAAGACGCGGTGGACGGCAATTGGAACGACACGAATCGCTGGACGGACGGCTTGCCCGCGGCGGACCGGATCGCGGTGATCGACGTCGCGGGAACGTATCGGGTGACGTTGAACGTGGACGCGACAGTGGCCAGCCTCGTCCTCGGCGGCGCGAGCGGCACGCAGACGCTCACGAACAACGGGCGCACGCTGACGTTGACCGGGCCGGGTGAGGTGCGGACGAACGGTGTGTTCCAGTTCGGCAACGGGACGCTCACTGGCAACGGCGCGCTGACTGTGGCGGGACAGGTCATCTGGAGAGACGGCACCATTGGCGGCACCGAGCGAATGATTGTCGGCTCCGGCGGTGTGTTCACGATCACGGGCAACGCGAACAAGTCATTGAACCGGGTTTTGGAGAACAGCGGAACGCTAAACGTTACCGCGTCGGGCATCATCTTATTGGGCGGTGGCGTGATCAACAACCTGGCCGGGGGTGTGTTTAACGCGGGCGACGGCACGGCGATCAATTGGAACGGCGGCGCGCCGGCGATCACCAATTTCGGCACGTTCAACAAAGTG
>CAZCUL010000216.1:0-2946 GCA_964501475.1 uncultured Verrucomicrobiota bacterium
CCCGGCCACTCGTATAGACGACATCATCGACCACGACCAAACCGAGCGTCTCGAAGCCGCCGGAAGCAAAGCGCCGCCACTCGAGGCGCTCCAGAGCGTCGTCGATGCCCGAGACAATCCAAACATCGCCGTCCCAGGTGCTGAGCGCTGCCCGTTTGCCATCCGCGAAGAAACCCAGGCCGCCAAAGCGCACCCGGCGTTTCCAAGGATTATCCACCGGCGGTGTGAGTTGATCCACGGTGTAGGCGCCATCCGGCGTGGTGCTTGTTTCCAGTACGCCTTGAGTAATTACCGCTTTCGGCCAGACCGCAGGGCCGCCCGCTTTGAAATCCACCATTTGCGGCGTCCCTTTCAGAAAATCACCGAACCTGGATTCGCCTGCCGGCCCGCCTTGCCAAACCACCAGTTTAAAGAGGCGTTCTTCTTTTGCCGGATCTAGTTTCAGGATGATCCATTTATTGTCGCGCACTTCCAGGCTTACGCCCCCGACTTCTCCGGCCAAACCAGCCATCGTCATCCGGCCTTGTCCGGTGAGGCTGGCGGTTTTCCCGTTCGCGGTCCCTGCGGCGTTCTCCACTTCACACACGAGCATGGCAAGAGACGTCGCAGCCGGCCCCACTTTGAACAGCCGGATAAATGCGGCTTGACCGGTTATCTTCTCGCTCATCGGCTGATCGTAAACTGCCGTTCCGTGCACAGAATAATGGAGCACCACGCGGTCACCGTGAACGTAAAGACCGTTCCAACGCGCCCATTCTTCAGGAATCGGGCCGTAGGGTTCGGACCGCGGATCAACGAATTCGCCGGCTTTGTTCGCCCAGCCCGGCAGCGGCGGCGTGCCGAACTTCTGATCGCCGGCAATACTCGGATGCCCGCCATGCCCGCCATCGAATGTGACGCCCTTTGCCGTGATGAAGTCCCCGGTCCAGCCCGCGGACATGCGCAGCAAGTCAGTGTCAAAACACACATGCGCATCGGCGGCGAGGCGGATGGCGATTCCTTTGTTGGCGATGTTGCGTCCGGGAAACTTTGCGCCAATGGCCGCCTTTTGAAACGGGAAGTCCTCCTGCAAAGGGCCGCCCCGCGCAGCCAGCGCCGGCGCCGAAACCGAGACAAGAAGTGTCGTGAGAATCACGCGCCCCAGCGCCGGAATGCGCTTTCCGGCTTTCCCGAACTGGCCTGCGGAGGAAACAAGTAATGGATGATACATCTTCGCTGTCAGGCAAACTTTCAATGGTCCGAATCTGGCGCCGAGGCTAAATCTGCGACGACAGTTTGCGAGCAGGTTGGACCGGGGCAAGCGCCTCAAAATTCAGGAAAAGTTCCCGCCAGACGCGGCCTTCCAGAAGCTGCATCCGGCCCCAGCGCCTCAGGCCGACCGCTCGCTCACCGAAATCGGCGCTGTGAAGCGTTCCTTCATTCCTGTCCGTTCGCCTCGATCCGTCGTTGTCTCTTTTCCAAGTGCGCCGTGAGTTTGGAGAAGCCAACAATTTTGGAGACGCGACGGTGTTTCTTTCCGGTTTACTTCAATTTGGCAACTGGTAGGGTGTGCGCCATGTCTGAGTTTGTTCACTTTGTCAATCATGGCGCTTCGCTCATTACTCCCCGGATTTTGGAAAACGTATTGCGCCTGCTGCCCATCTGGAAAGTCGAGTTCGCCCAGATCAATGCGCCCAAATATCCGCATCTGGTCGATCAACTCGAGCTTCTAGCCAACGCCGTCGAGGATTTTGCCGAAGGGGCAGACAAAAATCTGCCTTACGTCGCCATGGCTCAGGCGGTCTTTGCACTTACTTACGCCCACAAGAAAGTGGACGTCATCCCGGACCTGATCCCAAGCGTGGGACGGGCGGACGATTCCAGCGTGGTGCGCGCGGTCCTCATTCAGAACGAGAAGATCTTCGCGAAGTACGCTGAGAAACACGGCGTGGATTGGAACCGCATCACCAGCAAACCGTAACCCGCGGACCGCGGACGTCCTGTCCGCAGCAGTTCAGGAATTGCAAAAACCGCGATTCGCCCTGCGCCTGAAAGGGCTTAAGGCCCTCCTCCTTGCGTTGACCCGCTGCACGGTTACACCTGGTCAGGCCAAAATCCCCTTGACCACGTGCGCCTCCTCCACTCCGGTGAGTCGTTGATCCAATCCCTGGAATTGGAAGGTGAGCCGTTCGTGATTCACCCCCAGGCAATGCAGGATGGTCGCGTTCAGGTCCCGAATGTGCACCGGGTCCCGCGTGATATTGTAGGAAAAATCATCCGTTTCGCCGTGGACCACGCCGCCTTTCACTCCGCCACCCGCCATCCACATGGTGAAACAACGCGGATGATGATCGCGCCCGTAGTTGTCGCGGCTGAGCTTGCCCTGGCAATAAATGGTGCGCCCGAACTCACCGCCCCAAACCACCAGAGTGTCGTCCAGCATCCCGCGCTGTTTGAGATCTTTGACCAACGCGGCTGAGCCCTGGTCGATATCTCCGCACTGCAGCGGCAGGTCTCGCGGCAAATCGTTATGATGGTCCCAGCCGCGATGAAAGATTTGGATGCAGCGCACATCCCGCTCGGCCAGCCGGCGGGCCAAAAGGCAGTTATAGGCGAAAGTCCCCGGCGTGCGCGAATCGGGCCCATAAAGGTCGAAAATATGGTCCGGTTCACCGGAAAGATCGGTCAGGTCCGGCACGGAGGACTGCATGCGAAACGCCATTTCGTATTGGGCAATACGCGCATTGATTTCGGGATCGTGGGTGAGTTCATAGCGATGCTGATTGAGCTGACCGAGCGCATCAAGCATTTTACGTCGCGTTGCCGAACCCACGCCCGGCGGATTGGAAAGATACAGAACCGCATCGCCGGAACTGCGCAGGCTCACGCCCTGGTGTTTGGACGGAAGGAAGCCTGTGCCCCAAAGCCGCGAGAATAGCGCCTGGGCATCGCGCTTGGCCGACCATT
>CAZCUL010000217.1:0-3190 GCA_964501475.1 uncultured Verrucomicrobiota bacterium
CGCGCGGCGACCAAGGCCCCGAGCAGATAGCCGGCGGCATTGGTGGTGTTGAAGATCTCGAAGTAGAAGCGGGGGCTCGGGCTGTTCATCGAGTCGCAGCATGGCATCCGATAGGCCGTGGGACGGTTGCCGGGGATGGTATTCAAAAGCTCCACGCAGCCGTGGAAGGTGTCCGACGCTTGCTGAAAGTCGCCTTTCTGAAGCAGCGGGCAGGGATGAGAAAGCGTGTGCACTTCCAGGGAAAGGCCTTCCTTCAGCCACGCTTGAAGCTGGGCATCATCCGGGGCAAGGGCGTTGCACATGATACTGACGGGGGCGCGGCCATCGATCTCTTTGAGGCGGGTCAAAATGGGGCGCAGAAACGCCTCATACTTTTGCGGCTCACGCATGTCGTCTATGGCCAGAACCACGACCGCCTGCACGTTCGTTTCGCCGACCCATTGCGGCGTGGTGAGCCTGGGAGAATCGAGATGCACGTAAAACGGATCGGTGCCATCGAGGTAAGCGAACCGATTTCCGCCGGAAGAAGGCGCGGCGGCGTTTGCGAACCCGGAAAACAGACACAGAAGGCACGCCAGACAGCGGACCGGGATGCTCATGCCGTTCACGGTACCAAGACCGCTGAGTTGCAGCCAGCCAAAAGACCAGTCGTGAAAGCGATACTGAAGCGACGAAGCGGACCTGCTCGAAGATTGCGAAGTCCGCTGGGAAGTCCGGGGCAATTAATTATGCGACCGCATCCTTTAATGTCGTCTGATCTTGGTGCAGGCGGGTGCTTAAGCCGCGGCATGGCGACGGGTGTCGTACTTCAGGACAGCACCTGCGGAGGGATTCTTCTGTCTGCTAGCATCGGATTCCAGAATTGCTTTGATATCCGGCCTGCTCCCGGCCAACATTGTTCTTCGCTTTGCCTGCAAAAGGCGGCGCTGAGTTCATGAAGAAACGGACGCATCACTGCAATGAGTTGCGCCCGGCGCATGTCGGGCAAACGGTCACCCTTTCCGGCTGGGTCCATTCCCGACGCGATTTGGGCGGCGTCCTTTTCATCGATGTGCGTGACCGGGAAGGGCGCACGCAGACTGTGTTTGACCCCTCCGACCTGCCAACCGAGCTGTTCGAGCGGGCCGCGGCGTTGCGGAGCGAATGTGTGGTGAGCGTCACCGGAAAGGTGCGGCGGCGTCCCGAAGGCACGGACAATCCGAAGATTGTCACCGGCGGGGTGGAAATTGCGGCGACCGAATTTGAGCTGCTCAACGCCGCCGAGGTTCTGCCTTTTCCCGTGGATGATCCCGAGGTGGCTTCGCAGGTGAATGAGGAGCTTCGCTTGCAGTACCGTTATCTTGATCTGCGCCGGCCGGAGATGGCTCGAAACCTCCGAATGCGCAGCAAAGTGAGCATGGCCACGCGCGCTTACTTCGACGAAGAGGGGTTTTTGGAAGTGGAGACGCCCACGCTCTTCAAATCCACCCCGGAAGGAGCGCGCGAATTTCTGGTGCCGAGCCGGCAGCATCCCGGGCAGTTTTACGCGCTGCCGCAATCGCCCCAGCAATTCAAGCAAATCCTGATGGTGGGCGGGGTGGAGAAATACTTTCAGTTGGCGCGCTGTTACCGGGACGAAGACCAGCGGGCCGACCGGCAGCTCGAGTTCACCCAAATCGACCTCGAGATGTCCTTCGTCGAGCGGGAAGACATCTACCGGGTGGTCGAGGGCCTCCTGAAGAAACTTTGGAAAACGGGATTGAACATCGATCTTTCGACGCCGTTCAGGCGCATCTCCTTCGCCGAGTCGCTCAACCATTACGGGATCGACAAGCCGGACACTCGTTGGGGGATGGGCTTGGTTGATTTCACGGAGGAATTCCGCGCCAGCACCTTCAAGGTTTTCAGCGGCGCCGTGGCGGCAGGCGGCGTGGTCAAAGCCATTAATGCCAAGGGGCTGGCCGGCGCCACTCAGGGCCAGATCGAAACGATGACCGAATACGCAAAGAGCTTTGGCGCAAAAGGGCTGGCCTATATCAAGGTGGAAGGTGGGGAATGGAAATCGCCCATCGTGAAGTTTTTCATCGATGCCGAAAAGGAGGCGCTTCAGCAAAAGCTTCAAATCGAGGAAGGCGACCTGATCCTGTTTGCCGCGGACCAATGGCTCAACGCCTGCGAAATTCTCGGGAAAATCCGCCTCTATTGCGTCGATCTGCTCCGCGCGCAAGGCAAGTTAAGCTGTCCGCCCGACCGGTTTGATTTTCTGTGGGTGGTGGATTTTCCGTTGTTGAGTTTCGATCGCGAGCTCAACCGCTGGTATTCCAGCCACCATCCCATTACCGCGCCGGTGCCCGAAGACGTGCCGTATTTGAGCTGCGATCCCAAAAAGGTTCGCGGCCAGCACTACGATATTGTCGTGAATGGCGTGGAGTTGGGCGGCGGCTCGATTCGTATCCATCAACCGGATGTGCAGAAAACCATCTTCGAGCAGATCCTGCAAATCCCGCCCGAGACGGTCAAAGCCCGGTTCGGCTACCTGCTGGAGGCCTTCCGATACGGCTGCCCGCCGCATGGAGGAATTGCCCTCGGTTTCGATCGTTTGAACGCCCTGCTTTGCGGCACGCCCAGCATCCGTGATGTGATCGCATTTCCGAAGACCGCCAAAGGCACCGACCTCATGACCCAATCGCCCGCGGCGGTCGAGCCGAAGCAACTGCGCGACCTCCACCTCGAGCTGAAAGTGGCCAGGAAGGAGTAGCCTTTTCGTGGGTAGCCTCCATCCTGCCTTTTGTAGAGAATCCGGAATCGCCGTGTCATTCTGATCGCTCGTGAGGCCAGTCCAATCCAAGTTCGCGGAACTGCTCGGAATTGTTCTTCTACAGAAGGAAGCGAAGGCAACGAAGGAAACAGGAGAATGGGAATCCCGACAGATCGGAGATTTCTTCGCTACCTTTGCTGCCTTCTGTAGAGAATCCGGGGAGCCGCAGTTCGCTCACACTGCCGGCGAGTCTCCGGGTGTGGTCGTCAGCGCCGCGCGTTCTTCAGCCAGGTAGCCCTCAATTTCCGCGCGGTTCAAAACTTAATCCTCGGCCTGCGGTTCGGTTCCCCAGAGCGGCCGGTGGCGCGGGATTTCCGCTTTGAAATCGCCGAGACTGGGCCAGAGCAGCCGCTGGTTCAAATCGACTTCCGCCACCACGACCGTTCCCCACTC
>CAZCUL010000218.1:0-5906 GCA_964501475.1 uncultured Verrucomicrobiota bacterium
AGGTCTCCGCTACGCTGCGACCTCCGGCTACCTTCTGGCACCGCTTTGCGGTGCTCGGCACTGACAGAAAATGTCCAAACTCCAGTGCGGGCCAGAGGCCCGCGGTCCGGATCAGGGTAGGGACGGCGCGCTGCGCCGTCAGCGCCGCGTTCAGCGGCGAGCCATTCCGCCCGCTGCTGCGCGGGCGGGGACATCGCAGCGCGATGTCCCCGCCAGTTTCAGGGAGAGGAGGCTTATGGAGAGAATTGCTGCCAGCTCGTATAGTGGTTCTTCAAGCGCTGCGTTGAAGACGCCTTCGCAATTCTTCCAGGGCCCGGGCGCGATGGCTGATGCGGTTCTTTACCTCTTCGCCCAGCTCGGCAAAGGATTTGTCGTAACCTCGGGGAATGAAAAGCGGATCGTAGCCGAATCCGCCGTTTCCTCTCGGCGCGAAACCGATGGCCCCTTCGCAAGCGCCTTCGAAAAGCTCGGTTTGCAGCTCCGTTGCATCAGCAGTGCAAGCCGGAGATGAATGGCGCGGCTGCGGTGTCGAGACAGGCGTCAACGCGAGGACGCACCGGAATCGGGCCGAACGCTCTCTCGCCGGAACCTTCCGCAGCAAATCCAGCAGCTTCGCGTTGTTGGCGGCATCGGGAGAATTCCCGGTGGCCGCGGAGGCGCCCGAAGCCATGGCAGCGAAGCGCGCGGAATGCACGCCGGGAGCGCCTTGAAGCGCATCAACCTCCAGGCCCGAATCGTCGGCCAGGACGCAGGTGCTCTTCGACTCGAGGCCGAAGATTGAGAGGTCCTGCGTTGCCAGCCAGTGGCTCAATTGGACCGCTTTGCTTGTGGCGTTGCCGGCGAAAGTTGCGGCTTCTTCAGCAAGGGTTGGGACATCGGGAAAGGCGCTCATTGGCAGGCAAACCATTGCGTCGCCCAGGATGCGTTGAATCTCCTGAGTTTTGTGGCGGTTGCGCGTGGCCACGATCAGCTTTGTCATCGCGCCCAAGAATATCCAAATGGTTGGACGCAGCCAGTCAATTGACCGCGATTGGGCCGCTCGCTGCGGAGGCCTTGCACCACGGAGGAAGGAGAGCGCGGAGAGAAAAAGAATTTATAGTTGGGTGGTCCGTTGCAAGGTAGGGCGAGTCCGTCCCCGGCGAGCCGTCCCGTCGTGCTTCCGCCCCGGGCGGCTCAGCGGGGACGCTTCGCCCTACCGTAAGTCAGCCTATGGCGATCTTTACCCGAACGAGATAAAAACCCTGATCCTCCAGCCTGGCGACATAGATCGTGGCTGTGGATCCGTTGCCGGTGAGCGAAGTGAGGTTCAAGGTCCCGCTCGGACTGGTGGCAAAAGGAACGGCGGCGGAAGGCTTGTTATCCACCGCCGAACGGCGTTCGACCTCGTAGGTCACATTCTGGAGCGTGGAAAATCGCAATTGCAAGCGGTCGTTCGGGTTGGCCACCCGCGCAATGCTCACAGAGTAACCGAGCCCCGGAATCTCGATGCAAAGCTGATTAGTGTTGGCGTCGAAGGTGATGTTGTAGCGCGCCAGGGGCGCAAAAGCGGGACCGAGCACGACCGTGCCATCGATGCGAAACCGGGAGCCGTGGCAAGAACAGACGCTGGCGTTTGCCGCCTGGCTGAAAGGCGGGACGACACAGAATTGATGGGTGCAGCGCGAGTTGAGGGCAAAGAATTGATTGTTCGCCCCGCGATTGACCAGCACCGGATAAAAGGGGCCACTTGGTCCATTGATCGTAAACGGGTTGAAGGCCACCCGCACGGACCCGTTGGCGTTTTGCAGAGCCGGAAAGTCGGCCAGGTTAAGCCTCAAAATGCCTGCGCCCTGGAGCGAAGGAGTGGCGTCGGCAAGCAGCGTTTCCACTACATTGGCTCCGCCGCACACGGAATACGCGGCGCCCAGCGAGACCAGTTTCACAAATTGCCGCCGGTCCAGAGTTTCGAGGCGGACGGTTTGTTCTGAGCTCTCTTCGATGCGAGAGCAACCGCAGGAAACATTACAACTCATAAAGGATACTGCTTTGCAACGGGTGTGGATCGCGGCCAAGGTAACCCGCGCCGTGGTTTGGCGCCAGCTCCGGCTCCGCTACTTTCCTGATACAACAAGGCGCAGGTGTCTGCGTATCCGAGCTGCCAGGCCGGGATACATGCCAGAAGGCGGGGAAGGACACCTGCGCCCGAGCCTTCACGTTTCCAGACGCCCGCCGGAAATCCCGCCAACTGCCGGCAAGGCAGCCTGAAATCGACTTCCACGATCACCAAGATCGTCCGCATGCTCATTTGGCACTGACCGCTGCCCCGAACGTATGAGCCCGGTATCCGATACCCTCGATGCCGCTTATGGTAAATACGGGTTTGCCCGGAGCGCCCCGCGTCGAGGGGCGTTCAAGCGCGTGAACGGCAGGATTTTTGTTGCGCGCTATACAAATCTTGCGGGGCCGGTGTCTATCTGGTGAATTTATCGTCTGTGCATAACGCCAGTCAGGAATGGTGCCGAACGCTTTACGAAGAAAAGGCCTCCGACTTGATTCTCTACGGTCGGGCTCTGGGCCTCAGCCATTGTGAAGCGGAAGATGTGTTGCAGGAGACCTTTATGGCGCTGCTTCGGATCGAATCCGCTCCGGAACAACCGGCGCACTACGCGCTCCGGACGTTTCGGAATCGGGCGCTGAATTATCGCCGCAGCTTATGGCGGCGGCTGACGCGGGAATTGGAATCGAGCCGCTGGTTCGATCGCGCGAACGATGAAAGTCCGCAGGAACAGGCGGCCATGCGTTGTCTGCAACGATTGCCGGCGGAGCAGCGCGAGGTCATCGTCCTCAAGCTCTGGCACGGGCACACCTTCGAGCAGATTGGCGGGCTCCTGAATCTTTCGCCCAACACGGTGGCGGGCCGCTACCGCTACGGCCTGCAAAAGTTGCGGGCCTGTTTGAAAGGGCAAACTTATGAACGATACGAGACTGGAAGCGCAATTACGATCCTGGAAGCCTCGCCGACCATCGGGGAAGCTTGAGGCGAGTCTGTTTGGCGAACCCCCAAAGGCCGCGCGCGGCACCGCCGGGACAGGCCCGAAATGGAACTTCCGCACCTGGCAATGGTGGGCGCCTGCTACTGCCTTGTTTGTGTTATCTCTGGCGGCGCTCAGCCGCGATCCCTCGCATCTCTCTTACCTGGCGGCCTCCTCCTCCAGCAGCCTGGTGGCCACGGTGATGGTGGACGTGGCTGAAGTGGAATCGGCTTATCCCGCCGCTTCTTACCACACGCGTCAGAACAGGTTATGGGCAAGTTTTGAATGGACAAACACCGGGCATTCTTTGACAACTGCTGCCCCGGCTGCCAACCCGAGCGGTCCGTTACGATAACGAATGAGCAAAAAATCGAAGTTCCAGGGAAAAGGCCCGGCCATTAAACAATCCGCTTCCGCCAGACCTCCCGAAGTTAAAGAGGAACCCCCAAAGACCACGACGCCCGCGACTCCCGCGCCGGTGGTCGCGCCGTTGTTCCGGAGAATCGACTGGTGGTGTTTCTGCGCCACCACGCTCCTGGTCTTCATTGGCTACTGGTGGACGCTATCGCCGGATTTGACGCTGGAAGATTCGGGGGAACTGGCGGTGGGCTCGTATTACGCGGGGGTGCCGCATCCGCCGGGATATCCCGTCTGGACGCTGTATTCGTGGCTCTTCACGGTGCTGGTGCCCATCTCGAACATTGCCTACCGGGTGGCGCTTTCCTCCGCTGTGGCGGGAGCCTTCGCCTGTGGCCTGGTGGCGATCATGGTCTCGCGCGGCAGCAGCATGATCCTGGAAGGCATTGCCGAGCTGCGAAACATCGAGCGGAAATGGGAGAACGCCCTTTGCATCGTCTCCGGCTTTGTGGCGGGCATGCTGATTGGCTTCAACGGATTCATGTGGAGCCAGGCCGTCATTGTCGAGGTTTACACCTTGAGCGTGCTTTCGATGACGGGGGTGTTGGCTTGTTTGATGCGCTGGATTTACGCGCCTCACCAACGCCGCTACCTTTACCTGGCCTTTTTCCTCTTTGGCATCACTTTCAACAATCACCAGTCGCTGCTCGTGATTGCTTTCGGAATCGAGTTTACGGTTCTGGCAGTGCAGCCGCGTCTCGGCCGGGAATTGTTCTTCTGGAATACAGTCTGTTGGCTGGGCGGGCTGATCGGCAGAGGCATGGGTCTGGTGACGACGTTGCAGGACAATACCGCCCTGTTTGTCATCTATAACCTGATTGGGGTGGTTTCCGCGATCATTTGGATTTCCCTGCTGATCAAAACGCGCAAGAGCGGCATCGAGATCATCCGCGATGTCGCTATGCTCTTCACACTTGGCTATCTGGCCGTGCTGCTCGGAGCCATCACGAATTATGTCACAGCCTTTCAGGACGAGACCGGGTTATTTGTGTTGGCCAATCTGGTGGGCCTGGGAGCGATTGGCGGCTTCATTTATTTGATCCTTCGCACCTCCCGGCTGAGCCGGGACTGGGTAGCGGCCTTGATTTGCGGCGGAGCGTGGATTGTGGGCGCCGCTTTTTACGTCTATATGCCGCTGGCGTCCATGAGCAATCCGCCCATGAACTGGGGATATCCGCGGACGGTTCAGGGATTTTTTCACGCGTTCACCCGCGGCCAATACGAGCGCATCCATCCCACGGCGGGATCAGGCGAGACGATCTTTGGAGTGGTTTGGAGTTTCATCGACCGCTTTACCAGCCAGGTCCTGATGTACATTGGCGGCGCCTTCGAGGAATTCAGCTTCGTCTATTTGCTGATCGCTCTGGTGCCTTTCCTTTTTTATCGTTTCATGCAAAGGCGGGAGCGCTCCTGGATCATCGGGCTGACCGCCACCTACCTCTGTCTGAGCGTCTTCCTCCTCATCCTGCTTAATCCCCAGCCCGACCGGCAGAGCCGCGACTTGAACCGCGTCTTTTTCACCGCCTCGCATTTCATTATTGCCATGGGAATCGGCTACGGGCTGACGCTGATCGGGGCGACGCTTTTACTCTATTATGAACGCTGGCGGCAATACGCGCTCTACATCGCCGCGGGAGTGGCCGCCGTGGTTCTTTTTGTCACGACGCTCATGTTTCAAGGAAGCGCGGACCCCTTGACGTTTCAAAGCCTGCTCTTCGACCTGGTGCCGAACTTCGACCCGGTAGGGCGCGCGACTGCAATCTTCGGGCTGTTCCTCGCTTTGGCGGCGGTGGCGGTTCTCTTTCTGAACCGCGCCCGCGCGCCCATCGTGGCGTTGCTGGTCCTTTTCGCCCTGATGCCGTTTCGTTCCATCCTGGCTCATTGGTCCGACAACGAGCAGCGCGGGCATCGTTTCGGGTTCTGGTTTGGGCACGATATGTTTACGCCGCCTTTCGGGATTTATCCGGAAATGACGCGGGACACGATTCTGTTTGGCGGCACCGACCCGGGGCGCTTCAACCCTACTTACATGATCTTTTGCGAAAGCTTTATCCCGGACAAAAAGAAGGCGGACCCGGACTTTGACCGACGGGACGTGTACATCATCACCCAGAATGCGCTCGCGGACGGCACCTACCTGAGCTACATCCGCGCGCACTACAACCGGAGTGCGCAGATTGATCCTCCCTTCTTCCAGGAGCTGCTGCGGGGCCGGACGGAAATCGAAGGCAATTACGAGACCAACATTCTGGCCCGGGCCATGATCCCGATCGACCGGTTCTTCACCGGGCTGGGCGACGACATCGAGAAACGGCGCCGGGCCGGCACGTCGTATTTCGAGCCGGGCCATTTTACCGACTTGCCCGCTTTGGCGGAACGGCTGCGCAATCCGCCCGACCCGTTGTCCCAATTCCTGGCTGAATCCCTTTCGCCCCGAACGAAGGAGATGCTTTCGCAGAAAGTGAGCGAGAAGAAACT
>CAZCUL010000219.1:0-4047 GCA_964501475.1 uncultured Verrucomicrobiota bacterium
TAACTGAAGGCAGTTCAGAAAAAAAGCGGGGGATTGTCAACCTTTAACTGCACCAGATCGCACCAAATTGGCGAATTCCCGAGGAGGTGGCCAGCAAATTCGGACGCTTGCCATTCTACGCAACCGTACTCGACTTCGGGAATGGCGGAGATGCCTCAAAATTGCCGCTGACGCCCAAGATGAACGAATTGTTTAGCGCATCCGTTCGTAACGGAATCAAATGTCCAGGGACAGCTGTAACATGGAAACAGTCGGTGATCCTCGTCCTCGAGGAAAATGAATTCCCGTCGATCCCCGCAATTCACCACGTGACGAACCGCTCCTTCATACTCCACTCGCAGTCTGCGCGGCATGAACCGCAGAGTCTTAAAATCCAGAAAACACGCTTTTTCAACGGCTCTCCACGATTTGCGAACGCCGCAAGTGGGCGCAGGAAGCCAACTAACCCTGATCGAGTTGACGAGCGATCGAACTCGCAAGGTAATCTTCCCTTCCGGAGTCGTTTGGCTTCAGGGCACCGAGCGAACCCGCCAGAAATTGTTTGTGCCGGAAATCGTGGCATTGGTAAATACTAATACGCCGCTAATTCCCAAGGTATTGGTTTGATGGCCGACCCAACTGATCGGCGGTGCCAAGCTGAACGTGTGATCCAGGGCGTAGTTGGTGGCCGGATAGCCTATGAAAGAAAACTTCAGGGCACCCCCAGACCCGAGGGTGCCAGTCACTCGGTTGTAGCCCGGCGGGTCACCGAGGACCGCTCGTGCGGCGTAGCCTGAAACCTTCCCGCCTGCCGTCTTGAAACCGCCACCCGCGTACAGGTCGCTGCCCGACAACGCAAGCGCATAGACGAAAGAGGGACGGGCGGGGATATCGACGCCATCCAGCCCGGAGCCGAGCGCGCTCCAACTGCTCCCGTTCCATTTCGCAATCCGATTGAGCGCCCCTATGAAATTGCCCCCCACGAACAAATCGTTCCCCGACACCGCCAGCGCCTGAACCGCACGGTCCACCCCCGGGCCGAGCGCACTCCAACTGCTTCCGTTCCATCGGGCGATGTAGTTAACCAGAATTCCACCCGCCCCGGTGAACGCGCCTCCCGCATAGAGGTCAGTGCCTGAGCCCGCCAGCGCAAACACGCCGCCGCCGGTGACCCCCGAGCCGAGAGCGCTCCAACTGCTCCCGTCCCATCGTGCGATGTCATTGATTAGGGATCCGCCAGCCGTACTAAAACCTCCCCCGGCATACAAGTCGTCGCCCACCACGGCCACCGCCCTGACAGGGTTGTTCATCCCCGATCCAAGTGGGCTCCAACTGTTGCCATCCCATCTCGCGATGCGATGGGCGGTCGTTCCGCCCGCTGTAAAGAAGCCCCCCCCGGCATACAGGTTGCTGCCCGACACCGCCAGCCCGTACACAAGGCCGTTTACTCCAGAGCCGAGCGAGCTCCAACTGCTTCCGTTCCATTTGGCGATGAAGTTGGCCGCACTTCCGCCCGCCGTTGTAAAGGCCCCCCCCGCATAGAGGTCGTTGCCCGATACCGCCAGTGCATAGACCAAGCCATTCATACCGGAGCCGAGAGGGCTCCAATTGCTCCCGTCCCATTTTGCAATGTAATTTGCGGCGCTCGTGCCGGCCGACGTAAACGCGCCCCCCGCATACAGGTCGCCGCCCATCACGGCCATTGCATACACAGCGTTGTGCATCCCAGAGCCCAGCGCAGTCCAACTGCTTCCGTTCCATTTGGCGATGAAGTTGGCCGGACTCCCGCCTGCCGTCCTGAAAGCGCCGCCCGCATAGACGTCGCTGCCCGATACTGCCAGCGCCTTCGCTTGTCCATCTACCCCCGAGCCAAGTGCGCTCCAGTTGCTCCCGTTCCATTTGACTACTCCATTGGCCTGAATTCCGCCCGCCGTAAAGATAGTGCCACCCGCATACACCTCACCGCCTGAGACCGCCAATGCAGATAAAATGCCACTTACCCCCGATCCGAGCGCGCTCCAACCGATCCCATCCCATCTCGCGATGGAATCGGCTACGCTCCCTCCTGCCGACGAGAAATCACCCGCGGCATACACGTCGCTGCCCGACACGGCCAGCGCCCGGACATACGGCACAATGCCACCAATTCCCGAGGCAAGTGCGCTCCAACCGCTCCCATTCCATTTTGCAATCCGCTCGGCGGGACTTCCGCCCGCTGTCCTGAAACGCCCCCCCGCATAGACGTCGCTGCCCGATACTGCCAGCGCGTACACAGTGCCGTCCACCCCCGAGCCGAGGGCGCTCCAACTGCTCCCATCCCATCTCGCGAGCCTGTTTACTGGGCTCCCGCCGGCAGTGGTGAACAAGCCCCCAGCGTACAGATCCCCGCCCGACGTTGCCATCGCCAGGACCTGATTGTTCATTCCCGAGCCGAGGGCGCTCCAACTGGTTCCGTTCCACGTGGCGATACGGTTGACCAGCTTACGATCCCCCGTCCTCAGAAAGCTGCCCCCAGCGTAGAGATCGTTGCCCGACAAAACCAGCGATTCCACATCGCCGCGGAGCCCCAAGCCCAGAGCGCCCCAGCGACTCCCGTCCCACTTGGCAACGTTAGTTGCCAGCACATCCCCCGCAATAACGAAGCTACCGCCAATGTATAGGTTGCCCGAGCCGTCCACCACCGCCGCTAGAACTTCGCCGTCCACGCCGGGAATGCCCCCCAGGCTTGTCCAGTTAGCATCGCTGAAGGTGGGGTCAATCCGTACGGGATAGACCGCCTCTCTGTCCTCCACTACCAGCGTTAATCCAGGTTTGGAAGTGGGTTCAAAACGCTTTTCTATTTCCATACGCGAGGGCAACTCCTTGCCCGTGGCGTCGCTCACGTGCAATCGGTTGTAGGCGATCTTGCGCCCGGACTCTTCTAGAACCAGTCGAACGCCATGCGCGCTCGGCTCGACCGTTGCGCCAGCCACGGCCAGTTCCACTCGCAGTTCGCCTTCCCCTGTGGGTTTTCGTTCGATCCTGAAATCCTGCCGGACACCGTCCAAGCTCACACTGTATTCCTCCATCAGCTCGGGCCGAACGAAGCGCACAACCCCGTCAGCCACTTCTATCTTGCCGGTGGGCGCCAAGGCAAAACTCGTTTGCGGCCATGTGATAGGCTCGCCAGTCTCTCGCTGTTCGGCCTCGGCCCAGTTCTCGACGGACGGAATAAAGGGAGCCCCGCCCATTGAAGGATGGGCAATGCGGCCGACTGCCGGCACCCCTGCGACATCCCGCTTCCGTCCCAGCGAGCACGCCACTACGCGGAAACGGTGGGAACGGGCCCGCTCGCCGTCACCGGAAGGGGAAGAAGCCTTACTCGGCGCCCTGGAAACCAACCATAGCCCTTCGGTCGTGGCGTGGCCTTCGAGCCGTTGGAACACACAGCTCAGCCGCACACCCCCTTCAGTGGACGACACGACACCCAACCCGTCGCCACCGTATTGAGCCCCAGCGCGACCATCGATCTGCGACCACGAAATGGCTTCGCCCCGGACCTGAGCGATGGCATTGTCATTGTGTATCGCGAACAGGAGAACCAACATTGGGACGACCGTCGTCCAGGGTGCCATGCGATGATGACTTCCCCGGTTGGAACCTGGCAATGCGTTGGAGTTGCCGGGCCATTCGGCCTGCACTTCGGCGAGCTTGATTCCAACACTGGTCGCTTTTGCAACTGCGGGGCGTTGATTGGCATACATTCTGGGGATATCCTGTTCGTTGATTGACCGATTTGCGTTTTCCGAAAAAGGTTGAACTGAGCTTTCGAGAAGCCGGTGGGGCAATACCGACTGATTCGCGCGGCGGCCTGTTGATCGTTTCGTTTCCTTGCCCATCACAGCAATTCTCTCTTCCGCGACCTCCCAGGCATCCACCGCCAGAAGCGACTTCCACCTTGGTCAATTGATTCAAACCCACCCAAGTAAAAGACAGGGGCGATGGTCAACACTAAAGTACAGGAAATTCGCTAATCCAAATCACGGTTTTAAGCAGGATTTCTGATGCCCCAACTTATGCAGGGGTTTT
>CAZCUL010000220.1:0-11274 GCA_964501475.1 uncultured Verrucomicrobiota bacterium
GGCAATTCTCATTTTAACTCGGGGCGCGGCTGTCCTCAGCCGCAGCAGATGGGAAGGGCGCTGACGCCGGCGAAGCCCCCCGGGCCTTTCGAGTTCGTTGGTGCCGCGGCTGGGGACAGCCGCGCTCCGCAAAACGAGAATTGTTTCATAGATTGAACCGCGCGTCTATTGCCCGGCAATCAGCCGGGCCTGCTGAATCATTTCCGCGAGCTGGCGCGGACGGGGGTCGAGCGAAAACGTTTCCGGGACGCCTCGCAGATAATTCTGCAATTCGGCCAGGGTGACATTGGCCGCGTAAGGACTCTGGGCCAGCCATTCGGCAAACGACGCCGCCACCGTGGCCAGGCGCATCGATGGGTAGGCCTGATCGAGCGGCGGCACGGCCGGATTGTAGGGCAGCATCCATTCCTGTTCATGATACCGCCCCGTGGACGGCACTTTGTAACGGACGCGTAAAAACCCGAGCGGACCGTTTCCCCTGCCATTGACCTGAATGGAATAGAGCGCCGTGCCGGATTCGGCCGCGCCGATCTCGGCCGCGTCCACCGTGTTGTCGCGAAACTGTTCCTTGGTGAGCTGATGCTTTTCGTAGCCGATCTGCCGCCAGGAAACGACGCGCTCCGGATTGAATTCGACCTGCGCTTTCACATCCGCCGCCGCCACGCGCAGCGCTCCGGCCAATTGCCCGGCAAACTCCGTGGCCACTTCGAGCGGATTATTGAGGAAGCCATAACGACCGTCCCCATTGCGCGAAAGCACTTCCAGCAAATCGTCGTTGTAACCTTCCCAACCCACCCCAAAACAATCGAGCGCCAGTCCCTTCTTGCGTTGCGCTTCCACTTTGGCCTTGAGCGAGCCGGGATCGACAGTGCCCAGATTGGCCGCGCCGTCGGTCATGAGAATGACGCGGTTATTGCCATTGGTCAGGAAATGCTTTTCCGCCGTCGAGTAAGCGAGGTCGAGCGCCAGTTCGATATTGGTGCCGCCTTCGGGATTGAGATTCCCCACCTGCCGCACCAAATCGTCCGGCTGGCCGCCTTGCATTCCATCGACCCAGAGGCGCGGAGTGCGGGAAAAGGCCACGACACTGACGCGATCCTGCGCAGTCAATTGCCGCGCCAGCACCGCCAGCGCTTCGCGGACAATGCGGACGCGGTCGGCGCGCTCCATTGACCCGGAACTGTCGATCAACAACACGAGGTTAAGCGGCCGGCCCGCTTCACGGCCGATGGCGGCCGTCTTCAGGGAAAGGCGCATCAAATCGCGATTGTGCTCGAAGGGATTTCGAGCCTGCTCCGAGGCAAACGCAAAGCGCGCGTTCGGGGCCGGCGCGGGATCGTGATAATGGAAGGCATTGATGAACTCCTCACTGCGCACCGACGCCGCCTCGGGCAACTGGCTGTTGGCCAGACTGGCCGCGGCGAGCTTGAAGGACACATCGCTGACGTTCAGCGAGAAGGTGGAGAATGCATTGTGGGAGGTTTGAATCTCCGGCAGAGGCTGCGCCGGAGCTGCCTGTTTCGGAGCGGCTTCGATCAACTCCAGTTCCACGGCAGCCTCAGCCTCGCGGGCGATTTTGGACATTCGCCGGACTTCCTCCCCCCGGCGCGAGCGCGAGACAACAAAGCCGCCCTCTTTCAAATCCCTGACGGCGTTCGGCCCGGTGGGAGCTGGCGGAATCGACGCGACGCCACTCGGTTTGAGCGCATCCAGGTCTTCAACCTGGGTGAAGGTTCTCCCGACTTGCGGCTTGGCGGTCTCCACCACACTGGCCAGATCCGTAAGAACATCTGATTTCTGAGCTGCCTCCGTCCTGGGCACGACTCTCAACGAACGTTCACCTTCAGGAACTACGATCATCCCACTGATGGGAGCCTCGTTCAAAGCAGTCTGTTCCCGCTTTGATTGAACGGCCGCCTCGTTTTCGACCGTAAGGTTTGGATGCGGCGAATCAGGCGATGCTAATAACACCCCTGTCCATCTGGGGTCGTAAGCACCCAGGGACGCGCCCAGTTCAAATTTCTTCACACCAACCGGCGCTGCCGTCGGGCTCGGAGCGGATTCTCTCCTGGCAAGCTCTTGCAGACTTTCCCGATCGCCGGCTCTGAACTCTGAAAGATTCTTTGCATAATCCGCTTCAACTGCCTTCCCGAGCTGCGCCAAAGGCTTGCCTTCGGTCACCGGAAGCGGAAGCCCGGTAGCAACATCCATCGGTGGAGTGTCCTGCACCTCCTTTGCACGTGTTCCAGATAGGGATCGGCTCAGCTGCTGCAATGGACGGGCGGGAACCCCCGGTGCCGGCGGCGGAGTTGCGGGCTTCTCGATCGACAGATGCGGCGTCGAAAAGTCGCGCGCCTCACCCCCTCTTCGCGTTGTGGCTCCCCAGAGACGGTCTTGGGCAACTTGGCCGGATTGTCCGGATTGCACGGCCTGCTCGCCTCCGGCGATAACAGCCGGCGGATTAATCAATCCTCCTCCGCCGAAACCACCGCCGCCGGACCTCGCAAAGGGCCTTATAGCGCCCCGGCTCGCGTCGCCATTCGCATCAAACCAGGTCGCGCCCTCCTCATAATCGCCGAAGCTCCAGTTCTGCCGCCCATTCACGGACGCGACCGCGCCGTTATTCTGCCGCGGAGGAAACTCCGGCTCGAACGCGGTCGTACCAGCCGGAGGATTCTCGCTAAAATAATGTGTCGTTGGAGAAGATGGCCTGCCCGCAATGGCGAACTGCTGGTTGACCTGTCCTTCCTCGGAAATGCCCAAGGCGTCGCTAATCGAAACACCACCATACCCGCCACCTGGCGCGGCGCTGTTCTGCGCAATGTCCTGTTTGGGCTGGGCACCCGCAGGGCTCGCTCCCGGCGTCGGTTGAGCAGGGTCGCTCCGAGTTACCACATTGCGCAGGCGACTGGAGAAGCTCTTGCGAACGCCGGCCAATGGTGTCGCCGGCTTAGTCGGCGGGGCAGGCGGCGCATAGTTCTCTTCAGCCTCAACCAACGGAGGCTGGGCAGGACGGCGTGAGGGCACTGGCCCGGATGGTGTCATACGCGAGTAGAGTGAAATCGTCCCGTCCTTGGCAGCTTTTTGTCTCTCGTCGTTCGCCTTAACTCCTTCGACACCGGCATCGAGCACGACGGCGTATCCCAGGGCTTTCCTGTCCATGGTATCCGCCAGGCGGCTCGCTTTCGCCTCTTCCACCGGAGCATCGTCAGAGTCGTATAACGCCGTCACTCGCTCCCGGAACCGTCGTTCCAGGCCGCGGCCACGTTCGCCCGCGCGCACCTCGCCAGTATCCTCCCGCCGGACAGAAGCCACCGCGAACCGGCCCTCGGGACCGCGGAGCAACGAAGACATCTGGATTCCCAGGAACAGAATCAGACACGCCGCCAGAGCGAGCGGCGCGGCCCAGCGCAATTGCGCGACCTGCGCCCGCGGCAACACGAATCGCTTCTTCTTTGCCACTGCGGGTTTGCGGAACCGTTCCAGCAAGGCTTGCCGCCGTTCTTCCGAAAGCTGAACCGGGCTGGCTTGGGTGGCTGTGGCCGTGGAGCTGCCAATGGCCTCCCTTACCAGCCCGATAGTCTGCTCCATTTGCCGGCGGAAGCCGGCCAGGTCCGAATCGGTTTCCAAACGCGCCCGCACTTCCGCCGCTTCCTCGCTGGAAAGATCGCCCAGCAACAGGGCGACGACGCGCTCTTCCAGTCGCTCGCGGGGATTTGATTTTTTGCCGTTCATAACTGCACCCCCTTCTCTTGAAGCCGGAGAGCCATTGCTTTCAGGGCGTGATGCAGGATGTAGCCGACATTGCTCACGCTCAGCCCGGTTTTTTCACTCATCTCTTTGTAAGAAAGACCTTGTTCGAATTTCATTTGAACCAATTCCCGCTCCCGTTTTGCCAAAGATTCCAGGCAGAGCCGGGTTTGCTCGATGGCTTCCAGCCGCTCGATCCGCTCGCCCGGCATCGGTTGATCATCCACGGCGCCGGCCGCGCCTTCCTCGAACTCCAGTGGCACAATCTTTTGATTGGCTCGGCGATGGTTGAGGGCGAGGTTGTGCACCGTCCGGTAAAGCCACGGACGGGGCCGCTCGACCTGATTGAACTGGGCGTGAAGCCGCATAAAAGATTCCTGCACAATTTCCTGGGACACTTCGATATCCTGGACCAGCCGATGCGCGTAGCGGAGCAACGGCGCTTCGCAGGCCGTAAAAAGGGCCTCCAAAGATTCTGGCATCTTGGCCGTTGATCCAGCGCCGTCAGTCATTGTGGCTGGCATTTGCATGGCAACGGCTTGCTCCGCTTCGCGGACTTGTTGGCGCTGCATCGCATCTTGGACGTCCGAATGATAAGACACGCCAGATTGGACGGTCTTAGAGGATTTTTGCTTCCGGGGGAAGACCGACAAACTCGAAACAGCAGTTTTGCATCAGATGGACCCACACAGCGACAGAACCAGTCAGAACCGACAGCGTAAAGAGCCTGATTGACCTTCAAAGAGTATGCCCCATAACAACGACGTGACGGCAACGGATGCCATCGGACAAGGCGCGTAGCGCTTGCACAGGTCGCCCTACTTGGCGGGCTTAACGGACTTAAGAACCCTAAGCTGAGAGTTCGTGTTCAACTTGTGGTGTGATAGAGAGTTGGTCAACTGACGCAAAGCATCCGGACTTCCTTCACTCAACGAGACTAAGGACTTGATTTCTCGATACAATCGTTCCCTACTTTCTCGTAACTTAAACTGCAACCTGTTGTTTACCCGCTTGAGATTATTCGCCCTGACCGCGGCTTCATAAGCCTCACGGAGCTCTGGCTCCTTGATCGGATCGGGGGCCAGGCCGGAGGGATACGGACCTCCCACTGACACAGTGGTCGAAGCTCTATCATCTGGATCAAAATCAGGGTCGATCTTCTTCTCCACCGACGCCAGGATTTTCACAAATTGATCGGTCCGTTGCCAAATCGCTGGTGGGGTCTGTCCGGAATTATCGAATCGAACGTGATCAATAAGCTGCTCGAGACTTTGAACATCATTCGATCCATCAAAAGACCGAAAAAGCCGTTCGAACTCCCGGCTGGCAGGCGTAGTCGAATCCTGCGCTTCAGCAATCGTAAAACAAATTACGGCAGACGCGCAAATTGAAGCAAAGGAGACTCGCATGACGGTTGCCATCAAAACGTTGAAGTGGGGTCGTTTACCTCCGTCTTCAAATCCATCCTTATTGAGAGTCATCCGGCCCGTGGTCACAGTCCATTTTGGGTCCGCCATACCTTGGGACAAATTACCGGCAGACGGGAAAACTGCAACCCGGCCTTACTGAAGTGATATACACACATTAGTCTTCATAACAGATAGAACTTTAACCGATTCGCCGTAACCGATTGCAGTCGTAACTTGCACCAGGCAATTCTCGAGAAGCTTCTCGCCTCGAACTAATGATGGATCGATCACTTCTGAGAATTGGAACGGCCAGGTCTTGGACTCACCGGGGGGAATCTTAACGAGATCATACTTGAGATCCTCCCCGTGTGCGACCTTGGGAACCTTGCTCAGAAGACTACGTCCATTGCGAACCCACACAGTAAAGGTGACCTTCGAAACCTCAAAGGAAAACTCGTCGTTTAAACTAAGATTATGTAAAGTGACTGAAACGCCGGTCGCACACTTCGCATCGTTGTTCGTAAGCAGCTCCATTCGACATTTCAGATTGAGCGGAGTGCTTACCGTTACGTCCGTGCTTTGTGACGCGGCCGGCAGTAGCAACCCGCACGCGCCTACCAATACAACTAAACAGAACATTAATATTGCTTTCATAAATAAAGCGTCCTCTTAAGGAGGGCAGTTTTAGGGGCGAATGGGACTTGGGGCGATGGATGCTGCTTCGGTTCGGCCGGGCCTTGTCTGGCGCGGGCGGCGAGGCGGGCGCGAGTCATGCGTTCGCGTAAGCCGCCTTCTCTGAGAAAATCCTGCTCCAGCCGCCGTAGTTGCTGATCGAGCAGGTAGTTGGCCTGGTGAATCAGGCAGATGAGGATGTTGGCCACAACTTGAGCTGGCCGGGTTTCAATGAATCCGCGAAAGTCTTCGTAGGAGAGGTCCGGCTTTTTCCCGAGCTTACGCACGTAGAGGGCTTCTTTCGAGTTTTTGTCCCAGAGCGGATGGCCGCGCTGGCGCAGGTAGTCGTGGTAGTCGCCCAACAGTTCCTCCAGACTGGCGCGGGCCACGTTCACCAGCTTGAGGTCGCTCTCCTTGGAGGTTCCGGACACCTGGCTGCCCTCACTGATGTTTTTATTGCCGCTCCGCGCCGCCTGCACCATCTGGTCGTGGGTGCGCGATTTTCGGTCAATGAACCGGTCGCAGAACTTCACTGTGGCGTCGTAGATAATTTGAGACTTCTGGTAGGAAAAGAGGTTTTCGTAGCCGCCATGAGGCGGAATGAAGCCTTCCGCTTGTGACGAATGAGACGCAGGGGACGGACGGGCAGCGGTCGCCTTGGTCTCATCAGTCCCAGTTCTCTTTGGAGCAGCCATATGCCAGCTTCCCGAGTTTGCTCGAATGGCCTTTTCGCAGGCCAGCCAATTCCGCGAACTGCCGGAAAGCGCTATCCAATAATCCCCTTCGCCACTTTGCCGTGTACGTCGGTGAGGCGGAAGTCGCGGCCCTGGAAACGGAAGGTCAGCCGCTTGTGGTCGATTCCGAAAAGGTGAAGCATGGTGGCGTGCAGATCGTGCACGTGCATCTTCTCATCATTCTCAACGTATCGATACCCCAGCTCATCGGTGCTGCCCCAGGTCAGGCCGCCTTTGATCCCGCCGCCGGCCAGCCAGATCGAGAAGGCGTTGATATGATGGTCGCGGCCGCTCCCCTGCCCCATCGGGGTGCGCCCGAATTCGCCGCCCCAGATGATCAACGTCTCGTCCAGCATGCCGCGCTGCTTGAGGTCGCGCACCAGGGCGGCCGCCGGTTGATCGGTCAAGCGCGCCTGCTCCTCCATGTACTTCTCGATGTTGTCGTGATGGTCCCAGCCGCGATGATAAAGCTGAATGAATCGAACTCCGCGTTCGGCCAGTCGCCGGGCCAGCAAACAGTTCGACGCGAACGAGCCGTCGCCGGGCTCTTTCACGCCGTAGAGGTCGAGGATGTGCCGCGGTTCGCTCTGCAGGTCGGTCAGTTCCGGCACCGACGTCTGCATGCGGAAGGCCATTTCGTATTGGGCGATGCGCGTTTGGATTTCCGGATCGAAGCGTTCCTGCGCAAGGAAGCCGTTCAACCGCTGGACCTCCTCGACGATCTGGCGTTGCGTGCTTTGGCAGACGCCTTCCGGATTGCCCACGTAATGGACCGCTTCGCCTTTGGACTGGAAGAGAACGCCTTGAAACTTGCTCGGCAGAAGACCGGCGCTCCATTGCCTGGCGGAAATCGGCTGCGGATTACGGGCCCCTTGCGAAATGAGCACCACGTAGCCGGGCAGGTTTTCCGTTTCCGCCCCCAAACCGTAAAGCAGCCATGAACCCATGCTGGGCCGGCCTTTGATGATCGAGCCGGTGTTCATAAAGGCGTGCGCCGGGTCGTGATTGATCTGCTCGGTATGCATCGAGCGCACCACGCAGATCTCGTCCGCAATGCTCCCGGTGTGCGGAAACAGTTCGGAGATTTCCAGCCCTGACCGGCCGAAACGCCGGAATTTGCAAAACGGCCCTTTCGCCTTCAATTCGGTGTTTTGCAATTGGGCTAGTTGTTGGCCCTTGGTGAACGATTCCGGAAAAGGCTGGCCGTCCAGCCGCGCCAGTTCCGGTTTGTAGTCAAAGGTCTCGAGGTGCGAAGGCCCGCCCGCCATGCATAGATGAATGACCCTTTTGGCCCGCGGCGCGAAATGGGTGGGATGGACAATGCCGGTCCAGCGTTCCGCCGTCGCGCCGCGCAGAACTTCCGGCTTCAACAACGCGCCCAGCGCCAGCGAACCAAAAGCGAATCCCGTCCGCCGCAGAAACGTGCGCCGGGTCAAATGCAGGCCGGCAGCATCCGGATGAAAAGCGTCTTTCATAAAATCAATATCGCGTAACGGTTTCATGCAGGTTGAACAGCACCCGGCTTACAGAGGTCCAGGCCGCCAGCTCGATCGGGTCAGTCCCCTCCGAAGGTTTGCTGAGCCCGGTTTCAATCAACTTCCGGGCCTCTTCAGGATTTTCCCGGTAATGGGCGAGGTGCTGTTCATGCAGCCGGCGCAGCGACTCCGATTCCCGCGGCTTCGCCGGCCGGGCCAGGGTTTGTTGAAACGCGAAATTGAGCCGCTCGGAAAAAGCCGAGCTATGCGCCAGAATGCGTTCCGCGAAGGCGCGCGCCGCTTCAACAAAACCTGGATCATTCAAGAGCGTCAGCGCCTGCTGCGGGGTGTTCGAGACGACGCGGTCGGCGGTGCATTCCTCCCGGGAAGGTGCGTCGAAACTGGCCAGCATCGGATGCAGAAACGTCCGCTGCCAGTGCATATAAACGCCGCGCCGATATTGGCGGTCGTCGAGGTGCGGCTCGTATTCGCGCTGGGGGAAATTCAGGTTCGCATAGTAGCCCGCGGGCTGATAGGGACGTCCGCTCGGCCCGCCGATATCGCGATTCAACAAGCGGCTGACAGCGAGGGCGTGGTCGCGGACGAATTCCGCCGGAAGCCGCCGGGGCGACTGCCGGGCCAGAAACCGGTTGAGAGGGTCCAGCTTGATCATTTCATCCGATGGCTGCGAGGTCTGCCGGTAAGTGCGGGACATGACGATCAACTTGACCATGTGCTTGACGTCCCAGCCGCTTTCCCTGAATTCGACCGCCAGCCAGTCCAGCAGTTCCGAGTGGGTCGGCCATTCGCCTTGCGACCCGAGGTCGTCGAGCACGCCCGAAAGCCCGGTGCCGAAGAATTGTTTCCAAAGCCGGTTTACAAACACCCGGGCCGTGAGCGGATTGCTCTCCGCGACCAGCCAGCGCCCCAGGTCCAATCGCGTCGCGCGCCGGCCGCTTTCGCCGCCGATCGATCCCAGAAACTCCGGCACCGCGGGTTGAACGATGTCGCCGGATTCATCCTGCCAGTTCCCGCGCGGGAGGATGCGGATTTGGCTCGGTTCCCAGGCTTCACTTACCATGGTAAAAGCGCGGCCGTCGCGGCATTCGAGAATGGATTCCTCGATCTTCTTGTATTCCGTGAAGGACTCTTGATTGGCCGCCGTGCCGCGAAGATAGGCGGCAGAGAGCAATTGCCTTTCGTCGCTCGAGCGTTCCTCCGCCTTTTGCTCCAGCGCCTTGGTCAGCAGTGGCAAAAAGGATTCCTTCTCTGACGGGCCGGCAGCGAAGGGTGTTGTGGCGACGCGGATGCAACCGACCTCTTCGCTACGAATCTTTAACTCAATCACATCACCGGGCTTTGCCTCAAAAGGCGCGGCCAGCCAATAAACGCCCGTGTGCGCCGAGGAGCCATCCGTCGCATTCGATTCCCAGCGGTCGCGAATGCCGATCACGGGAAGCCCCATCGAATAGAGCGTTCGCTTTTTGTCCGCGTCGGCGTGATAAAACTGGAGGGAGGTTGCTTCTTCCTGGCCGGCGCGCCGCAGTGTGGCCGAAAGGCCCAGGCCAAAGGTCTTGCGTTTGCCGCGCGCCACGGAGTTCTCATGTTCCGCATGCGGCAAAACTTCGAGCCGGATCGCGGCAACCTGTCCGGGCAGCGGCTGAAGTTCGATTCGAACCTCGTCGCCCTTTTCCGGTTTGCCCGAGAGCACAATGCTGCCGTTGTCCTGAACCGTCGCCGCGGTTTTCTTTTCCGATGCGACCCCGAGAACATGGCAGACGGCCCAGCCATCCGGTCGAAGCCCCAGAAAGGCCCTGGCGCTCTTGCACCATTCTTCAAAACTGGCCCTGGCGCCTTCGGATTTTTCCAGACCTTCGGCAAAGTCCGCAATCAGACGCGCCTCCTTCTTCCGGAGCCGCGCCCTGCGATCCTTCAGGTAGCGGCTTTGAATTTCGATCTCGGGCGGAAAGGGATAATCATTGTTGAACCCCTTCAAATCGGGATTCGGGGTGTAACGGTAATCCGCGTAAACGCCCCATTCCTTCAGGTCCGCGAAGAAAGCTTCCATGGAATAAAAGTCCCGCATCGTGAACGGATCGAACTTATGGTCGTGGCATTCGGCGCAACCCATGGTCGAGGCCATCCAGGTCGTCGATACCGTGCGCACACGGTCGGCGGCGTATTTGGCCAGATACTCCTTCGGCTGCGCCCCGCCTTCCCGCGTCATCATGTTCAACCGGTTGAATCCGCTGGCGATGAGCTGTTCCTCGGTTGGTTCCGGCAACAGGTCGCCGGCAAGCTGCTCGAGGGTGAACTCGTCAAACGGTTTGTTCTTGTTGAAGGCGTCTATAACGTAGTCCCGATAAGGATAAATATTCTGCTGTTGATCGCCATGGTATCCCACCGTGTCGGCGAAGCGCACTACATCGAGCCAGGGCACGGCCATTTGTTCGCCGTAATGGGGGGATTGCAAAAGCCGGTCCACGACCTTCTCGTAAGCATCGTCACTTTCTTCGCTCACGAAGGCCTCGACCTCTTCGGGTGTTGGCGGCAGACCAATCAAGTCCAAACTGACGCGCCGAATCAGGCTGCGACGGTCGGCTTGAGAAGACGGCTTCAAGCCCGGCTTCTTGAGCCGCCCAATGATGAAATGATCGATTTCGTTTTCAACCAGGGCGGAATCCTGAACCGCGGGAACCGGTGGCCGCTGCGGTGGAATATAAGCCCAATGTCCCTCCCAGGGTGCGCCGGCTTCGACCCATTGCTTCAGCAGTTCGATCTGACGCGGCGTCAGTTTCTTACCCGAATCGGGCGGCGGCATTCGCTCGTCGTCGTCCGTTGAAGCAATTCGCGCGAGCAATTCGCTCGAGAGCGGCTTGGCCACATCGATGGCCCGGTAGCCGTCGCGATCCCGCTTCGCTTCCTCTTCAATGTCGAGGCGCAGCTTGGCTTTGCGGGTGTTCTTGTCCGGGCCGTGGCAGGCAAAGCAGGTGTCCGAAAGAATTGGGCGAATGTCGCGGTTGAACTGGATCTCTGTCTCCCCCGCCGCCTCCGGCACGCCGTGCGTACAGAGGGCGGCCGCAGCCAGAAGCGAAACTTTGCGAAAACACTTTGCGCCCAACTCTCTGACCCGGTTCATGGCGAACAATCTACTCAAAGAGTGCCCGCAGCGGTAGGGGGTTTTTTATGCTGAGGTTGCTGCCCGTGTCAGCGTGTAACGCCGGCTTTCAGCCG
>CAZCUL010000221.1:0-4317 GCA_964501475.1 uncultured Verrucomicrobiota bacterium
GTCCAAACTCCAGTGCGGGCCAGAGGCCCGCGGTCTGGGTCAGGGTAGGGGCGCGCTGCGCCGTCAGCGCCGCGTTCAGCGGCGCAGCCATTCCGCCCGCTGCTGCGCGGGCGGGGACACCGCAGCGCGATGTCCCTCCCAGTTTCAGGGAGAGGAGGTTCATGGAGAGACTTGCTGTTGCCAGACCGGTAGGGCCTCGACCGGCCCCGAAAACTCAGACAAGCCGGGGCCAGAGACCTGTCAGGGCCGATGGATGAGCCTGAAAAGGCGCATACCCGAGACGTTGGGGAAGGTGACGCATTTGAGCCCGTTCATTTCGGCGGGCATTTGTATCACGTCGGTCCAGCCGGCCGCTGGAAGGGAACCGGTTTCCTGAAGGACATAATCTTCGGCGCCGGCCGGCCAGCAGACCGTTACGTCGTTGCCGGCTTTGCTGATTTGAAGCCGGACCGGCGACTCGAGAACGTCCTCGAAACCGGTGCCGACTGTGAGGTTATCGACCGTGAGGGCGCCGATGCCGGCCGCCTGCCGGAAGGCATGGGTGGAAATGCTGATGGCAGACGCTTGGTCGGTCGCGGCGGCGGCGGGGCTCGATTCGGCGGATGGGTTTACCCAGAGGACGGTGCTGGCGCTGTGAACGATGTAGCGGACGACGGCGGTGTAGGTGGTGTTGAGAGAAAGGTCTTGCGGGAACCAGGCGCTGGCGCTGCCGGCGCCGTTGGCAATGCCGAGACGAAAACTCCCGGGTGCGGCGGCGTTCGTGCCGGCGAAGACGCGGGCGCGAAAGCCGATGTTTTGGTCGCGCAAGTGAGTGAAGTAGGCCTCGGCGTGCGGCAATTCAGTGAAACGGACGTCGAATGCAAAGTAGAGGATCGCACCGCTGTTGCCTGCATAAGGCGCATGGTTCAGGAATCGACTCACATCTTCGCCCTGCGCTCCGGTCAAATGCAACTGGCTCGATGCCACCTGCGTTTCGCCGGTATTCCCGCTGTGGGCGGTCCAGGTGGAGCCCGAAGCATTCACCAGCGGGCCGTCCGGATAATCAAACGTCTCACAGAAGTCCAATCCGAGGTCCGGACTGACCGAGAGATCGAAAGTGGTGCTGGCCTCCCCTGTGCCGTCGTTGACAATGACCGTAATCGCTACCACCCCGGTCTGATCCGAAACCGGCGTGATGGTCACGAGGCGATTGGAGCCGGAGCCGCTGATGACGATGTTGGCGTCGGGCACGAGCGCGTCGTTCGAGGATTCGCCGCGAACCACGAGCGATTCCGGCGAGGATTCGTGATCAACGACGGTAAAGGGAATCGGGTCGGTCGGGGTATTGATGCGGGTGAACTGGTCGGGAATGTCGGAAATTTCAGGCTGCCCAATCAGGACCGTAAAAACGCGCGTGGCCGTGTTTCCGTGTTCGTCTCTGACCGTGATGGTGATGTTGGCCTCGCCTTGCTGGCCCGGAACGGGCGCAATGGTGACCGTGCGATCGGTGCCGCTCCCGCCAAATTCGATGTTTTCATTCGGCACCAGCGTCGGGTTGGCCGAGTTGGCCATGAGCATCAAATCCGCCGCCGGCGTTTCCCCGTCCGTGACGGTGAAGGCGATTGGGCCGATAGGCACTCCCGCCGGGCCCGTCTGGTCCGCAATGGACGAAAGGCTCGGCGGATTCTGAGTCGGATCACCGCCGCCAATCACTTCATCGAACTGAGTGGCCACGATGAGATCGTCGATTTTGAGCACGCCCATGCCGTCGCCGCTGGAGGTGGATTGGCGGAGGCCAACTGTCGCAATAGGGACAAAACTGGCGGAATCCGTGGCGTCAGCGCGGTTATCGGTCGAACTTTCCGAGGCTGGATCGATCCAGAGAGTGGTCTCGCCGGTGCCCGGATCATAACGAGTGACCAGCGTGTAGTCCGTATCGAGAAACATATCGAAAGGAATGACAGCGGACGGGGTTGCGGCCCCGTTGGCGATTCCCACCCGGACCGAACCGGAAACCGCTCCATTGGTGGTGGCAAAAATCCGGCCTCGAAAATTGGACGTGTTGAAATGCCAGAAGAACGCGCCGTCACCCGAGGGGAGACCGGAGAAATTCACGACAAAGCCTGCATACAGGACCGTGTTCGAATAGGGCGCACCGGCAATCGGAGTGTTGACGTCTTCGCCTTCGGCTTCGGTCAAGTTGACTCTGCCGCTCTGCACATCCACCTGCCCGGCGGTGCCGCTATGGCGCGACCAGGTGCCGTCCGAAACATCGGTGAGCACGCCGTCTGAATAGTTGAACCGCTCATTGATGAGGACGGCCGAATGCATGTTTACGGCCGCCGCAAAGGAAGCGGCGAAGAGGATGAGGAATCGTGCTTTCATAGTTTGGTTTTGGATTTCCGGCGTCTTAGTGCCTTGGTTGTTTGATGCGATCATTGGCTCATTCGGGAGCCCCAAAGTAAGGATACCAATAGACCCTCCGCTCCCGGCTCCACTCGAGTCTCGAATCCTCGTCTTCATCCCTGGTTCGGCGATAATCATTGGTGTGGACGCCCTGGACATGGCCGTCCACAAAGGCCAGGTTCGCGCGCAAGGAGTGGCGGGCAGGGGTGTAAAGGCCGGCGGTCGAAGGGAAGTTCGCCTCACTGTTCTCAGTGAAGGTCACGGTTTCAACCGGCCTCACGCAATCGGCGCGTTTGAACCGCCTCGCCCCGTTCGGGTCCAGCCGGTTATTGAATCCGTACATGAAAAACGGCCTGGTCAAGGTCGGAAGCGTGCCGGGACTTTTCCTTACGGAGGGACAAACAAAAATCGATTTCCCGCCCGGCAAAGGCGGGGAGCCGCCCTGGTAAAGATCTTGCAGTGGGGGTTGGCCGGCGTAAACCGGGACGGTGTTATACCACGCACTTAAGTTGTTCCCGGCGGCGATGCTGCCGATCCCAACTCCTTCGTAGGGAAAAAAGTCGTCGTGATCATCCGAATACATCCAGAAGGCGAGTCCCCACTGTTTGACGTTGCTCAGGCAGGCGGTTGAGTGAGCCTTCTCTTTCGCTTTCGCGAGAGCCGGCAGAAGCAACCCGGCCAGAATAGCGACGATTGCCATTACAACAAGCAACTCGATCAGGGTAAACCCCTGGAATTGGACACTCCTCCTCCTCGCCTCCATAGCGTCGATGCTGTGATTGTTATCCCCAAAACCTGGCGCCAAGTCCAACCTCCGCGCCGAGCAACTCCCTTATAATTGCCGGACAAACCAATGCAAGGACAAATTAGTGACAGGCCTGTTACGATTCAAAGCCGCACGAGCATTGGTCCAAAGAGCCAAAGCGACCTGAAACGCCGAACGCCGGCAAACCGTGCGTTCCCTTTTCCTCAACCGGCCTTCGCCCAGACACCAATCACGGGCCGGGATTGTGACCGGCTCGGCCAATTAATACGTATAGGTATTATTTAGGTTGCCTTGGGCCGTTCCGGGCGATAGTTTGGCCGCAAGATCAAGGTTCATCAGGATTTTGGACATGCGCCGCAACGGATTTAAATTTTTCAAAGTCGCCTTCGCATTTGCCGCAACCACAGCGTGTTGGACTTCCCCGGCTCCAGGCGCCGATTGGCCGGTCTATCGCGGGAACCAGGCCCTCCTGGGAGTGGCTTCCGGAACTCTGGACCAAAACCTGAATTTGCTCTGGAGCTTTAAAACCGGGGGAGCTGTGAAATCGTCGGCGGCCATCGTCGATGGGCGGGTTTTCGTGGGATCCGACGATGGACAGATTTACGCGATTGATCTGGCCAGCGGCAGGAAGCTTTGGGCCTATGGAACCGAAGGGCCGGTCGAGTCCTCCCCGTTGGTTTTGCAAGGCAAAGTGTTTGCGGGTTCCGCCGACGGGTTCCTTTACGCTCTGGATGCCGACAAGGGCGAGCTTCTTTGGAAATACAAAACCGAAGACAAAATCGTGGGCGCTCCGAACTGGGTTCAATCCGGCGATGCCATCCGGGTGCTGGCGGGCAGTTACGATTACAAGCTCCATTGTGTCGATGCGGAAAAGGGCAGTCCGATCTGGAGCTACGAAAGCAGCAATTACATTAACGGCAGCCCGGCGGTCTGGCAGGGCAAAACGGTTTTCGGCGGCTGCGACGCGTTGCTGCACGTCATCTCGTTAAACGACGGGACTCAGGTCAAGGAGATTGAAGCCGGCGCCTACATTGCTGGATCGGTGGCGTTGGCGGACGGCAAAGCTTATGTAGGCCATTACGAGAACGAGTTCCTTTGCGCCGATTTGGAGGCCGGCAAAATTCTTTGGACCTATCGCGACCGGAACTTTCCCTACCTATCATCCC
>CAZCUL010000222.1:0-5793 GCA_964501475.1 uncultured Verrucomicrobiota bacterium
CATGAGGTTGCGTCGCCGCAGTGCCTATTTCCTCCGCAGGCTTTGCCGGAAGCTTTCTGGTACCCCATTGGGGTGCGTACTCGTTTCCCCACAGACCGGAGGTCTCCGCGTTGCTTCGACCTCCGGCAACCCTCTGGCAACCCTTCGGGTTGGTGGAATGAGTTCGGTGCGGTGGCAAGCAAAGCCGTGATCCAGCCGTTGAGAGTTGGCAATCCGCCATTGCCGCCGGTATAAACACGCAAACATGAGCCGGTCCCGACAGAGCAACGACATTTCCAGAACAATCCGCAAGGCGGCTGCCACGGCCCAACCGGCGCGCCCGTTCAAGAAGCTTTTGGCGGCCAATCGCAGCGAGATTGCCATCCGGATTTTTCGCGCCGCCACCGAACTCGGCCTGCAAACCGTGGCCGTCTATGCCCAGGAGGACCGCCTCTCCGTCCACCGCTTCAAAGCCGACGAGGCTTATTTAATGGGCGCCAACAAAGGGCCCGTGGGGGCTTACCTGGACATTGAGGGCATTGTGGCGCTGGCCAGGGAAAAGGGCGTGGACATGATCCATCCCGGCTACGGCTTTCTCGCCGAAAACGCCGACTTTGCCCGGGCCTGCCAGCAGGCCGGCATCACGTTCGTGGGCCCCCGCCCGGAGCTTTTGGAACTTTTAGGCAACAAGATGGCCGCCCGGGCGTTGGCGGCCAAACTCGGGATTCCGATCTTGCCCGGAACCAAGGAACCGATCGGAGCGCGCTCGGAAGCGTTGAAGGCGGCTCATGAGATTGGCTTCCCCTTGATCATCAAGGCGGCCTTCGGCGGGGGCGGGCGCGGCATGCGGGTCGTCACCCGCGGCTCGGAATTGGCCAATCTGCTCGACGAAGCCCGCAATGAAGCCGGCCGCGCCTTTGGCAAACCGGCTGTTTTCCTCGAGAAATACATTCCGCGGGCAAAACATATCGAGGTTCAGATTCTCGGAGACCGGCATGGCCAGGCCATGCATCTGCACGAGCGTGATTGCTCCGTGCAACGGCGCCATCAAAAGGTCGTCGAGATCGCGCCTTCGGTTGGCGTGGACGACCGGGTGCGGGCCGAACTCTGCGAGGCGGCCGCGAGGATGGGGCGCGAGATCGGCTATGACAATGCCGGCACCGTCGAGTTTCTTTATGATCTGGACCGCAATGCCTGGTATTTCATCGAGGTCAATCCGCGCATCCAGGTCGAGCATACCGTCACCGAAGTCATTACCGGCGTGGACCTGGTGCGCGCCCAAATCCTGATCGCCCAGGGTGCGTCGCTCTTCGGAAGGGAACTGGCCCTGCCCGCCCAGGATAAAGTGCCGCGCATCGGCTACGCCGTGCAATGCCGCATTACCACCGAAGACCCGGAAAACAAGTTCACACCCGACTACGGAAAAATTCTCACCTACCGGTCGGCCGCCGGCTGCGGCGTGCGGTTGGATGGCGGCATGGGCGACGCCGGGAGCGTCATCACGCCCTTTTACGATTCGCTTCTGGTCAAGGTGACGGCTTTTGCCAGCACCTTCGAACTGGCCCTGCAGCGCATGGATCGTGCCTTGCGCGAGTTCCGGATTCGCGGGGTCAAAACCAATATTCCTTTCCTGGAAAACCTCGTGGCCAACGAGACGTTTCGCAGGGGCCAGGCGACAACCACTTTGATCGATGAAACGCCCGAGTTGTTGAAGTTCAAACCGCGCCGCGACCGCGCCACCAAACTGCTCGCATTTTTGGGCGACGTGGTCGTGAACGGCAATCCGCACGCCAAAGGTTTCACCCCCCCCGGCCCATTGCCGCTGGCGAAAGCGCCCGCTTACGATCACAAGCAACCGCCCCCACCCGGCACGCGTCAGCGGCTGCTTGAGCTGGGTCCGGAGAAGTTCGCCCAATGGACCCGCAAACAGAAGCGCCTTCTCATCACCGACACCACCTTTCGCGATGCGCACCAATCGCTTCTGGCCACACGGGTGCGCACCTACGACATGCTGGCGGTGGCAGACGCCATGGCGCGGCGCACCCCGCAACTCTTCAGCCTGGAGATGTGGGGCGGGGCGACGTTTGACACTGCCATGCGTTTCCTGCGCGAAGATCCCTGGCGGCGCCTGAACGCTTTGCGGGAGAAGATTCCGAACATCTGCTTCCAAATGCTCTTTCGCGGCTCGAATGCCGTCGGCTACTCGAATTACCCGGACAACGTGGTGGCCGGATTCATCAAGCGCGCGGCCGGCGGCGGCATCGACATCTTTCGCATCTTCGATTCCCTGAATTATCTGCCCAACCTGAAGGTGGCCATGGAATCGGTCCAGGACACGCACGCTGTTTGCGAGGCGGCCATTTGTTATACCGGGAACATCCTGGATCCGGGACGGGCGAAGTATTCGTTGAAATACTACGTCAAGCTCGCCAAAGAGCTGGAAAGGATGGGCGCGCATTTTTTGGCGATCAAGGACATGGCGGGCCTCTGCCGGCCCTATGCCGCTCACAAGCTCATCAAGGCGCTCAAGGACGAAATCGGTTTGCCCATTCATTTTCATACCCACGACTCGAGCGGCGTCAATTCGGCCTCCGTCCTGGAGGCGAGCGATGCCAACGTGGATGTGGTGGACCTGGCCATTGCTTCGATGTCCGGCTCCACCAGCCAGCCCAATCTCAACTCCGTGGTGGCGGCATTGCAGCACACCCCGCGGGAGACGGGTCTGGACCTGGCGGCATTGAACGAGTTTTCGGATTATTGGGAGGATGTTCGGGCCTATTACGCGCCGTTCGATACCGCGCCGCTCAGCGGCAGCGCGGAAGTTTACGAACACGAAATGCCCGGCGGCCAATACACCAACCTGAAGGAACAGGCCGCGGCGCTCGGCTTGGCGCATCGCTGGCCGGAAATCGCCCGCTGTTACACCGAGGTGAATCAACTCTTTGGCGATATCGTCAAGGTCACGCCCTCGAGCAAAGTTGTGGGAGACATGACCATGTTTCTGGTCACACGCGGGATCAAGCCCGCGGACGTGGTCAATCTCGAACCGGGCGCCACCCCGTTTCCCGAATCGGTCATCGACATGCTCGCGGGCGGACTGGGCAAACCGCTGGGGGGCTGGCCCCGGAAAATCCAAAGGGTCATTCTCGGCAAACGCAAGGCGCTGCGCGGCCGCCCCGGGGCGTCGCTTCCGCCGCTGAATTTCAAGAAGACCCGGGACGAATTGGCCGGCAGGATGAAACGCGACGTGACGGACGACGATTTGTTCAGTCACCTCATGTATCCGGAAGTGTTTGGGGAATTTGCCCGCTTTGCCCGCGATTTCGGACGCGTCTCGATCATCCCCACCCCTGCCTTCTTTTACGGCCTGCGCCCGGGCGAGGAGATCTCGGTGGATATCGAAGAGGGCAAAACACTCTTCATTAAACTGATTCATCTCGGGCCGCCGGATAAGGAGGGGCTGCGCACCGTCATGTTCGAGTTGAACGGAATGCAGCGCGAGGCCTACATCCAGGACAAGTCGGTCCCGACCAAAGTCAAAACCCGTCCGAAGGCCGATCCGGCGGATCCGATGGAAGTGGGTGCCCCTATCCCGGGTGTGGTCACTTCCCTGGCCGTGAGCGTGGGCAGCAAAGTAAGCAAGGGCGACAAACTCCTCACGCTGGAGGCGATGAAGATGCAAACCACCCTCTACGCCCAGGTCGATGGTTTGGTGGACGAAATTGTCGCCCAGGTGGGCGAAGCGGTCGAAAGCAAAAACCTGCTCATGCGCTTGCGGGAATAGTGGACACAATCGCATTCTGAACAATCCTGCGAACTCGATGAACGCGCCTTCACTTCGTCCCTTGGTCTTCCTGGCTTGTTCTTGAATCCCGACTGCATGGGAAACATGGTTGCATCCCCTTTACCCGAGCCTGAGCTGGATGAGCTCAAGGAAAAGCTGCTCATCATGGCCAGCCATGCCGAGACGGCGGTCAGCCGCGCGGTCCGCGCCCTCATCCGGCGGGATGATCGGCTCGCCCGGCAGACGCGCCGGGAGGACGACGTGATCGACCGTCTGGAGATGGAGATTGACGAAGCGGCCTTGCGCCTCCTGGACGGGCGGCAGGACCTCGGGCAGGTGCGCATGATCACCATGGCCATGAAAATCGCTCACGACCTGGAACGGGTGGGCGACGAGGCCACCACCATTTCGCGCCGGTGTTTGGAACTGTCTCGCGAGCCGCCGCTGGTGCAATCGGCGGCCATTCCCCGGATTGCAGCGCTGTCGCTTCAATTGCTCAAGGAAGCCCTGGACGCGTTTGTGCGCAGGAACCCGGGACGGGCCCGGGAACTGATTCCGCTCGATAACGAGGTGGACGATTTGAACAAAAAGCTGCATGCCGATTTGAGGACCTTGATGGCCTCCCAGCCGGACGCGATCCAGCGCTGCCTGAATTTGATGGTGATTTCCAAGGCGCTTGAGCGCATCGCGGACCATGCCACGAACGTGGCGGAAATGGTGGTTTATCTCTGCGAAGGCCGGGATATCCGCCATACCCAGCCCAAGACGCGCCCTTCTTGAAGAGGAAGCGTTGACCCTCACTGGGCAGCGGGGAGCCCCTCGCCCGCGACAAATAATGATGCGACCGCGTCAAATAACGTCGTTGCTGGTTCGGCAGCAGTTGGAGCTTAAAGCCTGGCAAAGCCGGGGCTTGGGAAGTGTGGGAAGTGAGTTAACCCTTGACTGGCGAGGAGAAACACGAATCCCGCATCGACCAGCCGGAAAGTTTACACGCGGCGGCCGCTTGCACAACAAAGTTCACGGTTTCTCGCCCGTGATTTCGCTCACCAGGTTGAAGAAGCCGCGCTTGCGTTCGCTGGAAATTCCCCAGTTCACAGGCACACTTTGATAGCCCTCGTCAAAACCTTCATCCTTCATTCGAAAATCGAAGTAGCCCCAGGACGCATATTCACTGACTGCCGCGATGAAATTGTTCCAGGGTTTGTCGAAATCGAAATGATCGTCCTCGTTGAATAGAATCGGCATGGGCCGATAGCCGGGGACCTTGCGCGTTTGTTGGGCCATTTCACTGATCCGTTCGGGCTTCGAGACGCCGTTGCCGTGGATGAGCAAAAAATCCGAGGCGCGCACCACATTCTCCTTCGGAACCGTGCCGCCGCCATAGGAGGTGCCGGCGTAAAACCGCCGGCCGTCGCGCTCGAAGCCTTTCACTCGTTCGATCAACTCGTGGACGCGATCCGGTTTGAGGATGTCGTGATCGTAACGGACGTTGCACTCGTTGTTGATTTCGACCAGAACATTTCGATACCCCCTCTCGAAGAGCCATTGTGTCGCGTTGTCGGCAGCTCGGAGAACCGCCGCTTCGTCTTTCAGGCGTTGATCCTGCCCGAAATAGAAGTAACCCAGGATGACGGCCATGCCGAGTTGGTCGGCCCGGTCGAGAACGCGCCCAAGCCTGGCCAGGTAATCGCCGCGGAGGGAACCATCCGCATCAATCGCTGAATTGTGCCATGGCTGATCCCGCGAATATCCCTGGGGCGAACCCCCCTGAAGGTTGATGGTGAAGGCGAGCAGGCCATGCTTGCGCCACTCCGGCATGGCGGCAATGAATTCCCGCGTGTTCCGTTCCGGGTCCCATTTCCCGGTATCCCGATATGCCCAGCGGCTGACAGTGTCCGCGTTTCGATCATCGAATATGCCCTGGACCAGCCTGGCATTCATGAGGAGGCCTTGAATTTTGTAACCCTTCCAGGTCCGGCCTTCGTAGGTGGGCTTGCCGTTAATGTGAAACTCCTCTCCAACGATGGCTA
>CAZCUL010000223.1:0-4750 GCA_964501475.1 uncultured Verrucomicrobiota bacterium
GCACCCATCATCTCGTGGTGGAAGCATTGCAAAGCCTGGCAGGGTTCGAATGTCAGACCATCGAAACCGAGTTCTGGGGTGCGATGGATGATCCAAACCTGATGGTCGAATCGAGCGAACAGGATGTGATTGATTTGATCAGCGCGCTTTCGTTTCATGTCGGCGAGGTGCGGCGCAATCCATATCACCTGCGCATGCCCGCCTGGCTGATGGATAACGTCCGTCGCGGGGGCGAATTGGTGGGAGGACAAGGCGGCGCTGCGCCGGATTTTACGTTCGGCACATTGTATCGATTGCGGCAATGGCGCGGGGGGGCGTTCGAAGGCGTGTTGGACCAGGGCCGCTTTCTTTCCAAACAGGAAAGTCCGCAGGCGCTATTCCCCGGCTAATTTAGGGCTTGTCCCAAGAGCGCTATGCTCCTGAACTTTGTCGCGAACTTTGTCGAAATGCCCCGAAATTCATTCCATTACTCGACAAAGTTTCCGACGAAGTTTTCGACAAAGTTTGGGTGAGGCCGTTTTGGGACAAGCTCTTAATTTAAGCGGGCGTCCCGCGCGGGGCCTCAGATGACCTGAAGGCAGTGGAGGCAGTGATTAACCGTCAGAATTCAGTCATCGGTTGTGAGGCCAGGCATGACGGAGCGGGTGGGTTCGAGCGAGCCCCTGCGTGCTGCGCACCGCCTTTCCACCGCGTCTCCCGCGGCGGGGAGTTTTTACTGGTGACAAGGCGCGGGCCCACAGTATATTGGCCCTCCCGTGGGGACCCTATCGTCTAGCGGTTAGGACACCGCCCTTTCACGGCGGCGGCACGGGTTCGATTCCCGTTAGGGTCGCCAAACGTATCGCTCCTCCTTCGTGAGCGTGTGCAGTTCGGCGAGAATCTCGGCTTTGCTCATGCGACGAATGTAATCGACCGGTCGGTTGTTGTCAGCGCGAAAGCCATTTCTCCACGCCTCCGGTTCTTACCACGGATTGCACGGACTGCACGGATAAAGGAAGAGGTGATCCGCGCAATCCGCGAAATCCGTGGTCAACCTCGGCCTTCGAGATGCCGTGGATCCCGCTTGGTGTGGAAGATGGCGAGGACAACAATGGCGTCCGGCTCAACCAGGAAATGAATTGCGTAAGGAAAGCGGCGAAGCGTCGAACCTCCCCTTGCGTGGGGCGAAACCGTCCGGAGCCCAGCCCGTGTTTCTGCTTTTCATACCAGCCCATCGCATCGTCCAATTCCAGCCGGGCGAGCGGACGACAACGAACCGGGAGGCTCATTTCGGCCGGCCGTGCTTCTGTTCGAGTTCAGCTTTGACCTGTTCCCACGGGATGGCCGATTGCGGATTGCGCCGGTGCTCCTCAAGGCGCCCATCCAACTCGGCCGCTTGCGCGGGCGTCAGGGGCGGCTCGTAACCCTCTTGCGTGATACTGTCCCAAAGCGCCTCGGCAAGGCCGATGCGTTCCGGCAGCGGCAGGGCCTTGGCCGTGGTGAGCAGTTCGGCATTCATGGACGGAGTGTAGCGGAAAGGTCGGAAAGTTGGAAGCCGGAGTTCAACCATGGATTTCCCGGACGAGAAGGAGGAAGGAAATCCGCGTGATCCGTAAAATCCACTCCAAGCTCCGCAGGAATACCTGTATCCCGGTGGTGGTCGCCATTTCTACATTTCTGGGGGCCTTCCGGCTCGCCGCTTGCCAATGCTTCCGGGAAAGCGTCATCCTCTCGCCGGTTCGCATGAGTATTCACGAGCAATTGACTCGATTTCTGGAGCGGCGCCTCGAACCATCCTTGGAACTGCTGAGGCAAATGGTCGCGATCAACACCTTTACGCTGAACCGCGCCGGGGTGGATGCACTGGGCGAGTTGACAGCGCGCACCTTTGCCGAGCTCGGGTTTTCGTCCGAATTTGTTCCCTCCATCGATCCGGTTTTTGGAAAGCATCTCATCCTGATCCGCCCCGGTTCTGGCGACCGGATCGTGGGGATGATCTCGCATTTGGACACGGTCTTTCCTCCCGCCGAAGAAGAGCGAAATCACTTTATCTGGCGGCGCGATGGCAATCGTGCTTATGGGCCCGGGACCATCGACATCAAAGGCGGCACGGTCATGATGCACATGGTCCTTTCGGCGCTGCAGGCCATCGCGCCGGCGACATTTGCAGATGCCACGTGGATGCTTTTCCTGAATTCGTCCGAAGAGGTGCTCTCGACCGATTTTGGTCAAATCTGCCTCAACCGCCTGGGCAGAGATGCGCTGGCTGCTCTGGTTTTCGAAGCGGGCAGTGAGAAGGATGGCCAGCCGGCGCTGGTAACCTCCCGCAAGGGCCGCGCCACATTCCGGCTGTATGTCGAAGGTCGCGGCGCGCATGCCGGCAGCCGCCATATGCGGGGCGCCAACGCTATCGTGCAAATCTCCGAGGTCATTCAACGCGTGGCCGACCTCACGGATTACAAAAAGGGGATTACGGTCAACGTGGGGACTGTGACCGGTGGAACGGTCGTAAACCGCGTTCCACATTCCGCCACTGCTGAAATCGAGATGCGCGCCTTTACGATCGAGGATTACCAGGCCGGAAAGAGCGCGCTCCTGGCCATGAATGGGCCGGGCACGGTTCGAAGCGCCGAGGGCGGACACCAGTGCAAAGTGCGCATCGAAGTCCAGGATGAAACTCCGCCCTGGCCGCGTAACAGCGCTACCGATCGCCTTTTCGAGCTTTGGCAAAAGACCGGCACATTGAGCGGACAGCCGATTGCGCAAGAGCAGCGGGGGGGCGTCAGCGACGGAAATTATCTTTGGCATTCGGTTCCCACTCTGGACGGGTTGGGGCCCTACGGTGACAACGCCCATTGTTCGGAACAGACACCGGACGGCTCCAAGCAGCAGGAATACGTGGACATCGGCAGTTTTGTGCCGCGGGCGGCAATCACCGCCCAGGCGATCATGAAACTGGTGGAGGAGTCGTAACGTGAGGGCGGTTTTCTGCCGTGCTATTTCCGCCGCAAGCCGCCCGTTCACTCACGGTTCGCGTGAAGCCCCAGTGCCAGAATCCGCTCGATCAATTCGGGATAGGAAAGACCCGCCTTCATGGCCGACTGTGCAAAATCCTCTTCCTTGGCCAGGATCGGATTTGGGTTGGCCTCGATAAACACGATTTCGTTTTGCGCAGTAAGACGCAGGTCAATGCGCGCGTAGCCATCGATGACGAGGAGCCGGTAAATGCGTTTGCACAGGCTCTCGATGCGCTGAATCAGCGCCGGCTCGAGTTCGCCCGCAAACTCGTTCTCGATTCCCCAGCGTTTCCGGTATGGCTCATTCCATTTCGCCTTGAAGGTGGCAATCTTCGGCTCGTCCGTCGGCACCTCCCGGAAAACCAACTCCCGGATCGGAAACACCTGAAGCCGATGATTGCCCAGGACGCTGACGTAAAGCTCGCGGCCTTCAATGTATTCCTCGGCAATGACATCCTGCCCGAACTGATCGTGAATAAAGAGGACGCGTTGCTTGAACTGCTCGTCATTCTCCACCAGCGACGCCTGGGCGATGCCGCAGGAGGCCTCTTCCTCGAGCGGTTTGACCAGAATGGGAAAGGGCAGCCGCTTGGGCCTTGAAGCTTTTTGCCCGCGCGGAATGATCGTAAACTCCGGCGTGCGGATGCGGTGGTAGGTGACGATCTTCTTGGCGATGCCTTTGTTCTTGCAGAGGGTAAGGCCGGTCGAACCGCAACCCGTAAACGGCACGTCCTGCAGCTCCAGAAACGAAACTATGTTCTGATCGAAAGCGCTGTTGCCCTTGAACCGGTCGGCCAGGTTAAAAATAATGTGCGGCGCGTAGGTCTGAATCTTTTGCCCAATCAAGTCGGTATTGTCGTAAATGGCGAGCTCTTCATGCGGATGCCGAAGTGAATCGAGCGCCTCCAGGATGTTGGCCTCGGGCTCCCAGTCTTTCGTCTTCAGTTCCGCCCGCAAATCCTGATCGAGGGTGGTCGGCGCCACCGCATCGAAGAGCGCCAGTACTTTGATTTTCCGCCGCACGAGGAATTCTTAGCCGGTTCCGCGCCGGCACGAAACTATTTTGAGCGCTTGAACTTTCCGGTGAAGAGATAGTTCATCACCAGGGTGGTTATGTAGGAAGCGACCTGGAGAGGCTGCGCGGAGTTCCCTTCCTCAACGGTCAGATTCAGTTGATCGCAGCGCTCCATCAGTCGGGAGAGAAGCTGGTTAACCCGAAACTTCTTCTCGTTTGTCCATTCGCAGACCGCGTCCATGATCTGCCGGCGGTGGCTGCGCAGATACCGCGAAGCCTTGATATGAGGCTCGCCGTTGCCTGAATTGTCGTTAAAAAGCCGCTTCAAATCCCGGTCGTAAAAGTCCGGATAGGAATCCTCGTACAACTTTCGCTTGCGCGCGTAATAGGTCTTGAGTTTCTGGTTGAGGCAATTGTAATCCCGAACGCGAAAGGCCGGCTGACGAACCGGCGGCTTGCCGGCGATCGCTTTCATGAGCTGGTCCACATATTCGAGCTTCTGCAACGCTTTCCAGCCGCAGTAACGTTCCCGCCAATCCAGCCCCGGTGTCAGCCACACCGCAAATGTTTCCGCAAAATCTTCGTCCGGATGACTCTGCGCGTACCAGTCGTCCAGGTGAATCACGTAAGAGCGGCTGTAAGGCCGGGGTCTGTAGGTGTTCGTCTCCTCTTGCGAAGCCAGGCCAAAATGCTCTTGCCACTTGCGCTTCTTGTAGAGCTGATAGGCGTAGGAATAGGC
>CAZCUL010000224.1:0-12243 GCA_964501475.1 uncultured Verrucomicrobiota bacterium
CCGCCGGCCGAATCGCCCTCCACGATGTAGATTTCCGTATTAACAGGGTCGCGGTCCGAGCAATCGGCCAGTTTTCCCGGCAGCCCGCCGCCGGTTAAGGCTCCTTTTCGCACCGTTTCGCGGGCCTTGCGGGCCGCTTCACGGGCTCGGGCGGCCAACAGCGCCTTCTCGATCACTTTTTTGGTCACGGGCGGGTTCGCATCGAAAAAGGACATCAACCCCTCATAGACAATCGAAGAGACAATGCCGTCGATTTCGGTGTTGACCAGCTTGACCTTGGTTTGCGATTCGAACCGCGGGTGCGGCAGTTTCACGCTCAGCACCGTCACCAAGCCTTCCCGGACGTCGTCACCGGAAATCGGCGGGTCTTTCTCTTTCAGCAAATTGTTCGACTTCGCGTATTGATTGATGGCCCGCGTCAAAGCGCTTCGAAAGCCGGTCAAATGCGTCCCTCCGTCCGGGTTTGGAATCGAGTTGGCAAAACAGAGGATCTGGTCGTTGTACCCGTCGTTATACTGCATCACGCAGTCCACAAAAATCTCGTCCTTCTGGCGGGAGATAGTGATCGGCTTGGGATGAACGAGCTGCTTGTTCTTGCCGAGCTGGCGCACGAATTCCTCGATCCCCTCCTTGTAAAGGAACCGCTCCACTTTGTTCTCGGTGCGTTCGTCCGTGAGAACGATTTCGGCACCGGGATTGAGAAAGGCCAGTTCCCGCAGCCGATTCGCCAGGACATCAAACTTGAACTCGGTCGTGATCGTGAAAATCGTCGGGTCCGGCTTGAAAGTGATCAGCGTCCCGGTGTGCTTCGATTTGCCGATCACTTCAAGTTTCTGGGTGGTGACGCCCCGGGCGAAGCCCATGTGATACACCTGGCCGTTGCGAGAAACCTCGACCTTAAACCAGTCGGACAATGCGTTGACGCACTTGGCGCCGACGCCGTGCAAACCACCGGAATATTTGTAAGCGCCCTGGCCGAATTTCCCGCCCGCGTGCAGATTGGTCAGCACCAGTTCCACGGCCGGCATGTTCCACTTGGGATGCATGTCCACCGGAATGCCGCGGCCATCGTCGCGAATCGAGCACGAACCATCCATGTGGATCGTGACCTCGATGTGGTTGCAATGGCCGGCCAAATGTTCGTCAATCGAGTTGTCCAGGACCTCAAAAACACAATGGTGCAACCCGCGTTCGTCCGGGTCCCCGATGTACATTCCCGGCCGTTTCCGAACCGCTTCAAGTCCCTCGAGTTTGTCGATCTTTGAAGCGTCGTATTTATCGCTCGTCTCAGGCCTCCCGCCGCCGGGCGTGGCGTCCAATAACTCCGTTTCTTGCGGCATAAAATGGCGGATCAGGAGAAGGCTTCCGAAGCTTCCAAATCCATCGGTTTCATAGTAGAAAACGGGCCCTTAAAACACAACTTTTATTTCGGGTTTTTTCGGGCGAAAAACACCATTAGTTGAGGTTGTCCTCCCGAGCCAACCCTAAAAATTGCGGTTGCGCCCGTTTGACTTCGCCGCGGAATCGGAACGTTTTTCACCCTGAAGCGAAACCAGCGGAGAGGGCTCATTTAAGCTCCGATTCACGACTTGATGTCCCGGACGTAAAAGGCGGTGCATCCGATCAGCAAAAAGGAGCCGTTGAATCCCAGCAGCAGGCTTAGCGATTCACCCACACGCCACCACGGAATGGGCTGCGCGAACATCAGTTCCCAGAGCGTCAGGTGATATGTGAAAAACCAATGCTGCAGATCGCGAAAGTAAGGAATGTGTTGCAGGATGAAATTCACAAACACGAAGGACAGCGCCAGGATGGTGGCCGCCGCAGGCTTCATGTTGAAACAGGAAAACATGAACGCCACCGTCATGATGGAAACGGCGTTGATGACGAGCATGGCATGCGCCCCCGCATAATGTCCCAGTCCGGAAGAACTGGTAAAGATGCTGAAGATCTCCTGCTCCGGCAGCCAGACGAAGAGTCCTCCCCAGGGAAACCAAAACGAAGCGAAAAGCAACCCGAAGAGGCCCAGAGTCATCACCAGAATGATCGAGAAAATCACGCCGGCCAGCCATTTCAACATCAGCAGGCGCAACCGGGATATGGGCCGGGCCAGAATCATGCGCAGCGTTCCATCCTCGGCCTCCTTCGCCACCAGATCGCCTCCTACGAGTGCGACGTAAAGCGGCAATAAAAATCCCGCCAGCGGGATGAGCATGATGGTGGCAATGGTCAGCACGGAGATGAATTGTTCCGCGAAATAGCCGTTGCCTTCGAGAATGCGCTCCATGAAACCCGAAGCGCGGGTAAATCGGAAGACGATGCTCACCACATTTTGCGTGAGCAAAAAGATGGCGAAGCCGATGTAGGTCCGCTTCTTCCCAAAAAGCTTCCAGAGTTCGTTGCGGAGTTGCAGGGTCCACATGGATTCCGAAATAGCGTATTCGTCCCCTGTTTGAAAGGGCCAGGCTTTTTAATCATTCTAATCGCTCGGGGATGATCCACAGGCCGGGCGAGTCCGCCCGCGCGCTGCAACGGGAACCGGCTCAGCGAAGACGCTTCGCCCTACCGGTTTAGAGGCAGGGCGAGTCCGTGCCGGCGTGCCGTGATTGGGGCGGGCTCCAGGTTTTGTTATGGCTTGGCGTTTGGAGGGCGCTCCTCTAAAGACCACCCGGCATGAGGCCACTGTTTTTTGTCGCGCTGGTGGTAATGAATCTTTTCTGGGCGGCCACTTATGTGGTCTTCAAGGGACTTGCACCCTATTTGAATGCCGGCGAGATCGCCACTTTGCGTTACACAGTGGCGGCGCTCACGTTGGGTCTGCTTTGGCCCTGGCTGCCTGGAGCCGCGCCGCGCGGGCTTGACTTGATCAAAACCGCGGCCATGGGAGTAGTGGTCTTTGTGGTCGCCAACAGGCTGATGGTGGCAGGTGTGCATCGGGGCCAGGCCAGCGACGCCTCGGTGCTGATGGCGTTGGAGCCCCTGGTTACTTCGGTGGCAGCCGCGCTGTTTCTGCGGGAACGAATCACGGGCCGGCGCTGGTCGGGGTTTGCATTGGGCATGATTGGCGTGGCGCTCCTTGCCCAAATCTGGCGGCCAGACTTTCATCTGCCCGGATTGATCGCAAATGTCATGATCATTGGTTCGTTCATCTGCGAGACACCGTTTTCGATCGTTGGCAAACCGATTATCGAACGGGCAGGGCTTTTCAAAGTGGTGGCCGTCTCGCTGGGCGCGGGGGCGGCGGTGAATCTGTTGCTTGATGGACATTCGGCGGCAAAGGCCGCTTTGCTCATGCCGCTGGGGGCATGGCTGCTCATTCTCTATCTGGGGGTGATCTGCACTGTGGTCGGTTACAGTTTGTGGTACGTGGTTATTCGCGAGACCGAAGTGAACGTGACGGCGCTGACGATTTTTGTGCAACCGGTTGCCGGGGTCCTTTTGGCGGTCCTGGCCCTGGGCGAACCGCCGCATTGGGGGCAGTTATGGGGCAGTTTGGCAATCGGGCTGGGCTTGCTTGCAGGATTGCCCGGACGCCGGTCGCCACACCGGGGCGGGTGAGACTGCCGCTTGCGGAGACCATTTCCGGGCGAAACTTCGCACCGTGCGCCTTTCACGGGTTTTCGGCGCTACTTTGGCCGAAACGCTTTGACTCGGGAGGCGACTTCGTATATAAGGGGCGCCACTTCGATGACACCGCGGTGCAGTAGCAGAAGTATTCGGAGAGAGCCGCATCTCCAGAAAGAAGCGTTCTTCTCTGCCGGTGAGTCGTGAAATCAAAGGCAACTCAACTACCTAAACGTCAGCTATGAACACACCTCTGGTTAAGTCCAATTTCTTCGAGCGCCTGGGCGAACGCTTTCTTTTTTTGAGTCTGGCAGCACTTCTATTCACAGCGCCCGTGCGGGCGGACGTGGTCATTGTCGAATCCCGCGAGGGTGGAATGAACCTTAACGCCTATGCCGAGGGTGATGGGAATTGGTTTGGCTCGAGCGTGAAGAGCAGCGCCCCGGGAACAACCCCCGGCATCGGCTCGCGGTTTGCCACAACAAATCTTTCGGGAACTACGCAGCCTTTCTTTCAGGTCGATCCTATCCTGGGTGTGCCAGGAGGCCGTTATCTGGTGGAAGTCACCCATGCCACCTCCGCCAACATTCCAGTTGATCTGATCGTGAGCAACTTTGTCGTGGGTGGAACCGGCTTGCCGGAAACTACCAGCGCTTTTGATCAACTCCCCGACAATGTCTGGCGAACAGTGGGCACGCTGCAACTCGATCCCGGCGTCAGCCAGCCAACTGTCGTCTTCTCCAAATTGAGCGGTTCCGGTGTCGGGCAGCGCTTTTACGCCGATGCTATCCGTTTTACCGAAGCTTCAGATCCTTGCTTGAGCGCCCTGCCGCAACTTACCACCGTCAACGGCCCGCTCGCCGCCGGCCAAACCTTCGTTATTGTTCCAAATGTGAATTCGAATGCGACGCGCGTGCGCGTTTATGCGGACGGGACATTGATTGGTGAAACGACCACTGGCGTGACAGAAGGCACGAACACCGTCACCACCTCCGCGCTGGTCAAAGGGCAGATTCTTGCGGCGACTCAGGCCGATAGCACCGGCGTGGATAGTTGTCTCTCTTCCACCGGTCCAATCGTGGGTGGCGGCGCGAATCCGGCCATTCGCATCGTTTTGAGTATTCGTCAAGACATGACCCTGACCGGACCTATAGGTGCGCCGGGTGGAACGGCAGGCCCTGTCAAATACCTGGGCGCGGACGGCGTGGTAGGTGGATTCGGCACCGCGCCGAACGGAGGGGTTGTTGTGACACCTTCCACCTGCTGGCAGACCGTAATGCTCGAGCGCGGCCCCGATCCGGCAAGTCCTGTCGATCCCACATATCTCTGGGCTGGAAGCGATGTGACAAACCGGAACGAATTGCATGGGGATTTCGGAACGCTCGACTCCATTGCCATTGGCATTGAGGACCTGACCGATTCCGGCCCTTACGCCATTTACATCGATAACCTGATGAATGGCGACACTCTCATCCAGGGATTCGAGGGGACGAATGCTGGCGCGGTGGCGGTGACCTTCAACCAACCCAGTTTTTCGGGCACCACGTCGCCTTTCCTCCTCGCGCAGCCGCTCGGGCAAATCTCTCCCAATATCTCGCGTGTCAGCAATGAAAATGCGGATACCGGCACAAACTCCGCGTTCATTAGTTGGCAGTTTAAAGACACGGCCGCGGTGGATTGGCTTCGTCTGGTGGCCCAGGGCTCCGATGTCACTCTGCCCCAGTTGAACCTCAATTTGCCGATCTCGTTCCGCATCCTTCTGTTGCCGGTCGGCGAAACCACCTCCGGCCCGCCGTTTTCAATCAGCCGCAATGGGACCATGGTGACGGTGACCTGGAATGACGACTGTTACGCGCTCCAATCCACGACCACGGTCACCGGGATGTTTCAGGATGTGGTTGGCGCAACGAGCCCGCACGTCATCGACGTCTCGACCGCCCCGGACGAGCAATATTTCCGGCTTCGTAGTCTCGACGGGCAGTGAGGGCTCGCTGGGCGGCTTTGGTTTCGATCTACTTGGAGCCGAAATAGCCCTCAATCGGCCGGATGCCGCCACTTGATTTGTCGGAAGGGTCGCGAGTATTCGACGCCGCTCGTTGCGGTCGGATTCTAGTTGGTAGTTGGCCTGAGGAAGTTCCGCATCCCGGCGCGCCGATCCGCCGCAACAGCATCTGTTTAAGGCGGGAGTTGTCTTACTTGGCAAGCCACAAGCGAGCGCAGTAGAGAATGTGAGACCTGCGCCTTTGTTGAATCCGAATCGAATACAAATCGAATACAGGCGAACGGCGAACGGCATTATTGCGTTGCAAAAGCTGAGAGGAACCTGATAGTCTCAGTGCGTTCCAAAATTCACGGAAAGTCCCGGGCAAGGGGAATTGTGTGCCCGGCTTCGTCGTTTTCGGCTGTATGGATTGCGAGCAGTTTTTTCGAGCGGGCGGCCCGATGTGCCTCCGGCCCAATCAGAACCCGTTCAAGCTCAGGAAGAGTGGTTTTGTTCTGGCCGCGGCAAGTGTCCTTGTCAGCAGCTTATCGGCGCAAGAACCATCTGCGCCGTCCATTGTCGCGCACCCCAAGAGCTGGACCGCGTTGCAGGGGAGCAATCACACCTTCTCCGTCGTTGCCGAGGGAACCCAGCCGCTGCTTCATCAATGGCATTCGAATGGCATCGCGATCAGCCAAGCCACCAATGCGACCCTGCCCTTGACGGACATTCAGTTCGGCCAGGCTGGCGACTACTTCGTCGTGGTGACCAATAGCTCGGGCGCCGTAACGAGCGCTGTGGCCAAATTGACTGTTCGGAGCAAGGATGATCCGGTCTATGCGCCGCCTCCGGGAGGATGGGCCTATCGATTGAGCGGGGACCATGTTTTGCCCGACAGCACCAGCGCATTGGATGGCGCTTGGAATCACGATAACGGATCGGATTCATGGTCCGGTGACGGTCGGGGAGCCGGAGATGGCATTCCGGGAGGGGTGAGTTCGACCAATGGGGTATTGACGTTCGAAGATGCCACCCGAAGTTTGACTGGCAGCTCGGACAATCGTCGGCTGTATTTCACGCATGATCTGGCCCAGGAAGCGTCCGTGACCAACGCGAGCACTCTGTTGGACGAGGGCGTGACGATCAGTTTTCGGGCGCGATTGACGCCTGCGCCACCGGCTGATCCTCTGACGGAACTGACGAACGCGCCCAATGGCTGGGTGAATGCGAACGATGGCAAGGGCATGATCGGCTTGAGACAAGGTGGGAGTGGCGGAATGTTGATTTCCTTCAGCTTGCACCAGGCGATCGAGGAGAGCGGGTCCACCAGCACTTTTGATTTCGGGCAGGCCGGACTCCATTTGAACAATCTCAACGGCGACACACGCGCTGCCAGTGTCGATCCGGGCGAAGGCGGCACGGTCAATATGCTGCCGCTGGACCCGGCCGTCTTTCACGAGTTTTGGATTACCATTGGGGAGAACGGTGCCGGGCCGGGGACGCACCGGGTTTCCGTGTATGTGGATGGAAGCAAAGTGCCGACGATTTTTGATGCAACGGCCGGTTCGGGGAGCGATGGCATCGCCGCGAGTTACCTGGGGCTGGGCCTTCCGAGCACACCGCAAATAGGCGCTTTCGATCTCGATTATCTTGCTTACGCGCCCGGCATTAAGGTTCCCGCGGGCTTCAACGAGCCCGTCGAGATTCTCAGTTCGCCCGGGGACCAGTTTATTCTGGAAGGCCAGCCGGCGATCTTCGCGGTTGAAGTGACCGGCACGCCCTCTTTTGCGTTTCAATGGTACCGGGATGGCGCCGCAATTTCGAACGCCACCAACAGCACTTACTCGGTGGCGGAGGTCACTGCTGGCGACGAGGGCGCCCAGTTCAGCGTCGTGATTGCGAACGAATGCGGCAGCGTGACGAGCAGCCCGCCCGCGGTGCTCCAACTCCTGGCTGAGCCGAGCATTTTGGCGCAACCCCAAAGTCTCGCGGTCACGAACGGGGACGAGGCCAGTTTCACTGTAGTGGTCGAAAACCAGGGAACGGAGAGTTTCCAATGGCGGTTCAACGCCGGGGAGATCGCCGGTGCAACGAACGCTCTATTTGCAATTGCGGCGGCGCAGCCGGCCGATGCCGGGCCATACGACGTCATTGTGGCCAACGCCGCCGGAGCAATAACCAGCGCGGTGGCCACGCTGACGGTGATCGTTATGGATTACGGTGACGCGCCTGATCCGAACTATCCGACTCTTAAGCGGAGCAATGGCGCGCGGCATATTCTGACGCCGGGAATCCACCTGGGCAGCCTGGCCGATTTCGAAGAGGATGCTTCTGCCTCTGCCGATGCGGATGGCGATGATGCGGCCGGCAGCGATGATGAGGATGGGGTGCGGCTTAGGGGAATCATGGGTGCGAATGGATGGGCCACTCTGGAAGTGGTCGCTTCGACAAATGGACTGCTCAATGCCTGGATCGATTTTCACCGCGATGGCAGTTGGGCCCAGACAGGGGATCAGGTAGCGACGAATCGGGCTTTGGTGGGAGGCACGAATTTGATTTCCATACAGGTTCCAGCAGAGGCTCAAGCCGGTCCCACTTTTGGCAGGTTTCGCTTCAGCACCGCCGGTGACTTGTCCTTCGTGGGCGGGGCGCCGGATGGAGAAGTGGAAGATCACGCGATAACCATCTCGCCCTCGGCTGATTTGAGAGTCAGTTTGATGGGCGAGCCGGACCCTGTGGCCGTGGGCAGCAATTTGACCTACACCCTGGTGATCTCGAATGCGGGCCCTTTCAGTGCGGAAGCGGTGACGGTGACCGATTCCTTGCCCTCCGGGTTTGTTTTGGAGATGGCCGCTTCCGAAGGCAGTTGCAGCCAAAGCAACGGGACTTTTCAATGCTTGCTGGCGGAGCTCTCCGCCAACGCCGCGTTTGTAATAACGTTGAGTGGCCACGCGGCTGAGAAGAGCCTTCTCACGAATCGAGTCGAAGTAACCGCGGCGACATTCGATCCGGATTTGACGGGCAATGCCGCTACGAATGTGGTTCGAAGCGAGCTCGCGCCGGTGATTGTCAGTCAGCCCGCAAACCAGTTCGTCACGAATGGCGGTAGTGCGACCTTTTCGGTGAGCATTACCGGCAGCGAGCCGATTTACTACCAGTGGCTGCGGGAGGGCACAGCGATCGCAGGGGAAACAAATTCCAGCCTTGGCATCACCGGCGCGCAGCCCGTCCATGAACGCTCCTACAGCGTTACGATCAGCAACGAAGTCGGCGTGGCTGTGAGCGAGGAGGCATCGCTTATGATTGTCGTGCCGCCATCCATCCTGATGCAACCCGCCAGCCGGACCAATCTGGGCGGCAGTGATGCGGTTTTCGTTGTCGAGGTGAGCGAGACGGCGTCTTTGAGCTATCAATGGGTTTTTAACGGCACCAATCTCGTGGCTGGAGCAACAAATCCAACTGTCACGCTCGCGAATGTCTCCTCGGCTGATGCGGGAACGTATCAGGTTTTGATTACGCACCCGGGTGGAACGGTTTCCAGCGAGCCAGCGATTCTTACTGTTTGGGAACTCGATTTTGGCGACGCAGCCATGCCTGCGACGGCGCTCAGCGACAACGGAGCGCGCCATTTCATTCGGAGCGGATTTTATTTGGGCAGTGGCGTGGATTACGAACCCGACGGCCAGCCAACCATCGATGCGACCGGCGACGATGCGAATGGTGCGGATGACGAAGACGGCGTCGCTCTCCTCGGAGAATTGCGAGTGGGCCAGACAACCTCAGTGGAAGTTGTCGCTTCCGCCAACGGCCTGTTGAACGGCTGGATGGATTTCGACGGAAATGGCGCGTGGACGAACGAGGGGGAGCAGGTATTCGCGGACTATTCGTTGGCCGCGGGCACGAACCGCCTGAGTTTACCGGTCCCTTCGAACTCGTTTGCGGGCGGAATCTTTGCGCGGTTCCGGTTCAGCTCGACGAACGGCTTGTCATTCGAGGGCGAAGCGCCGGATGGCGAAGTCGAGGATTACGCTTTTACCATTCGGCCTGCAGTAGATTTGGCAATCGCGCAAATAGCGTCGCCACAACCGGTGGCCGTGGGCAGTAATCTGCTTTATTCCATTACGGTCACGAATCGCGGGCCTTCTTTGGCCAGCGGCGTCTCCATCACCGACTTTTTGCCGGAACACATCAATTACGTTTCAGCAAACGCCGTCCCGGGGAACTGTGTTTTCAGCGGTTCACTGGTGACATGCTCGGCGGATTTGTCGGCACACTCGGTCATGACCATGACGGTGACAGTGGTGCCGCTCGCCGCCGGTCTTTTGACAAATCATGTCGGCGTGCAGTCTGCTGAATTTGACCTGAACGGATCGGACAACGCCGCCACAAATGTTACCGCAGTGCTGAATCCTCCGGAGATCACAACGCAGCCACTGAGCAGGACCGTGACGAATGGTACGGATGTTTCGTTCTCGGTCACGGCCGTGGGCACCGCGCTGCGCTATCAGTGGTTGTTGGGGACCACGAATCTATCAGGCCAAACGAATTCGACGTTGATCGTCACGAACGCGCAACCTTCGGCCGCAGGCAATTACACGGTGCGGGTTATGAACGACGCTGCGTCGGTGGTGAGCGTCCCGGCGGTTTTGACCGTGCTGGTGCCGCCGCAAATCACAATGCAGCCCCAAAGCGGTTTTGCGGTGGCGGGTTCTATCCTGGCATTGACCGTCGTCGCCACCGGGAGCGAACCGCTCAGTTATCAATGGAGCTTTAACGGAGCCAGTTTGGCGGGCCAGACCAGCGCGGCGCTGGCAATCAGCAACGCTCAACCGGCCCATGCCGGAGAGTACGTGGTGCGCGTGAGCAACCCGGCCGGAATGATTTTGAGCGCGCCTGCGACTGTAACTGTGGTGACCCCGCCCACCATTACGGCACAACCGCAAAGCCGCTTCAATATCGCCGGAACGGACGCGGCTTTCACTGTGGCGGCCGAAGGGAGCGCTCCTTTGTCATATCAGTGGATTCTCAACGGAACGAATCCTTTGACCGGCGCCAGCGGGCCGGTCTTGAATCTTTTCAGCGTTCAAGAGACCAATGCCGGGGGATACCGTGTGGTAGTCGCCAATGGCGGGGGCGCGGTCACCAGCCAGGTAGCCACCCTGACGGTGTGGGAGATGGATTTCGGAGATGCGCCGGACGGCCCGTATCCGACGCTGTTGGAGTTCAACGGGGCGCGTCATCGCCTGCTGCCTGGCATTTACCTGGGGGCGCGTGCGGACTTTGAAACCAATGGCCAGCCGAGTTTGTCCGCGAACGGCGACGATCTTACCGGGACGGACGATGAGGACGGCGTGAGTTTTCTGACCGGTTTATTGCCTGGCCAGGCGAGCGTAATCGAAGTTACCGCATCGACGAACGGCTTTATTGACGCCTGGATTGACTTCAATCGGAGCGGGCTTTGGCAGGAAGCGGGCGAGCAGATTCTCAAGGCGCAGGCAGTAACGGCCGGCGTGAATCGATTGTCATTTGGCGTTCCGGCGACTGCGCTGGTGACGAATACGTTTGCCCGGTTTCGGTTTAGTACCGGCGGGAACCTGGATTACTACGGCCAGGCGCTGGATGGTGAAGTCGAGGACTACGAGGTGGCAATATTACCGGCCATTGATTTGCATGTGGAGACCCAGGGGCCTGACGCGGTGTTGGTCGGGAGCAACTTGACCTACACCCTCCGAATTACCAATACGGGACCGTCTCGCGCCACGGGCGTGGTGTTGACCAATCGGCTGGCGCCAATGGTAAGCTTCATTTCGGCTTCGCCGACACAAGGGAATTGTTCGCAGGCAGGAGGCGTGATCCATTGCCAGTTGGGAGCCTTGAATGTCGGCAGCATCGCTGTCGTAACGATCCAAGCGCAGGCGACGCATGTCGGGCAGGTTACAAACGTGGCCTTCGTGGCGGCGGATCAGTCCGAAACTGCACCGGTAAACAACCAGTCGAGTCACCTCACCAGTGTCATTGCCCTCAATCCGCTTTACCTGAATACGGCGACAATCAATATCGGGGGGACGGGGCCGGCGACACCTTATCCGTCGGTCATCAACGTCTCCGGTCTGACAACAGTGGTGTACAAGGTAACGGTCACGTTGAGCAATCTAAGCCACTCCTACCCGGACGATCTGGACATTCTTTTGGTGGGGCCTCAAGGGACGAGCGTGCTCTTGATGTCCGACGCGGGCGGCGGAACCGCCGTGGTAGCGGAAACGCTGACATTCGACGATGAAGCTCCGGTGGACATCCTGGATTCGAGTCGAATCTTTTCGGGAACTTTTAGACCGGTGAATTACTTACCGGCGGACGATTTCTTTCCGGCTCCCGCGCCGGGCTCGCCTTATGGGGAGGAACTGAGTGTGTTCCGTGGATCGAACCCGAACGGATACTGGTCGCTGTTTGTGACCGATGACGAGGCTGAGGATACGGGAGTGATTGCCAAAGGGTGGAGCCTCTCGATCACGACCATTGACCCACTGGCGAATTTGACGGTGGCACAGCGGGCGCAACCTGATCCTGTCGCGCTAGACGGCCTTCTGACCTACGTGATCACAGTCACAAACCACGGCCCGTCTATCGCTACAGGAATTGTTCTGACCGATGCAATACCCGCGGATACGACCTTTGTTTCCGCAACGACGACTCAAGGA
>CAZCUL010000225.1:0-5847 GCA_964501475.1 uncultured Verrucomicrobiota bacterium
ATCAGGATGGCGACAGCGCTGGACCGAGCATCTGCGATCCGACCGAGACCGGCGAGCGCGGTGTGTTCCGCGCCATTCGGCGGGTCTTTTCGAGCTTCTATAACGACAACGCCTATCTCGAACGTCTTCGGCACGGTGTGGATGAAAACACGGTTGGCATGGCGATACTGGTCCATCATTCGACGCCAGATCACATCGAAATGGCCAACGGCGTCGCGACGTTGACGCGGAATAGTGGAGGTCCGCGCTACGTGGGAAAACTTGTAACCCAACTGGGTGCCGTCCCCGTGGCAAACCCCGATGGCACCGCGTTGCCAGAAGAAATTAATTTGTACAACTTTTCCACAAACGACACGATCTATCTGGATTCGCTCCAATATTCGAGCCTTCGTCCACGAGGCGCGTACGTGATGAATTGGCCGATGAACTACCATGAGTTGCGCGACCTTTTATTTATCGTGGGCGATGCTTACGCGGGAAACGTCACCAACAAGCCCGAACTCGTTCTCGACCTCGAATACAAAAAGGTGTCGCCTGGCCGGCTGGAGATAAAACAGATCCGTGAGATACCGCAGACGGCGAGCACAAACGTTGAGCCGTACCTGCTGAACCAGCCGACAACCTTCGTCAATTGGCACGGCTATTACGGCAATCTGTGGACGACTCACCGGCTCAAGTCGCGCTGGACGCTGAGCACGCGCACGATGCAGTTGACCGTGAGCAACATGGCCGAGGGCGTTTACACCGATGCCAGTATCGAGCATCTCAATGGGACGGATGTGCAGACACTTTCCGGGCCTCTCTCATCATTCCCCGACTGGAATCATGGGTACAACGACAATTATGCCAGCGACTCCTGGAGCATGCCCACGGCTGCGAGCGGGCCGTTGGCCGCGTTCGAACTGCGAACGCATCATAATCTTTCGCTGGTCAATTCACGGCAGCCGTTTGTCGTCTTGACCTCGAACTCATTCGACTGGTCCGCGAACGGAATGCACGGCTGATACTTTCGGGTGACACGCGTCGCCCGCGCGCACCCGCGACAGATAGGGGAACAACATTCCTTCGCCCGGCAAATCCTCCAATGCGTTCAAAGCTTCCTTCCCCAAATGAAGAATCACCGGCACTCCGGTTTTTTTGCGCGTGAAGCTGATCGTCCGATTTTTCCAATCAACATCCTCGGCGTGCAAGCAGGCGATGTCGCCCTGACTGCCGCCCAGATGCCAACTGAGGAGTCGCCGGTCATCAGCCCCCAAGCCGCCACCAACAGTCGCCCGGAGGCCATCGAGGCGGCGAAGGACCGGGGCGGAAACTCAGCCGAGGCCGACATTAGGGCGGGGAACTTCCGGATTCGATTCTTTGGCCGCCCTTGGTCCAACGGCAAGCCGCTGGTGGATGAGGAGACCGGCTATCGCGTCCAGTTTGTCACCGGTTGCGCGGTGACCAAGGCATTTACAGCCGAGGTCGAAGCATACAACCGCGTGATGCGCGAGTGGCGCGCGCGAGCCGCCGGCCCGGCGGCGATGCAACGCCAGCCATGAGAGAGTCAACTTAAATGTCGGATTTCCACTCCGAGATGCAGTTACTCAGATGAAACGCGACGTGATTGAACTCGTTCAGGAACAGGAAGACGAAGCGCTGTTGCGGGCCTTTCAAAAATCTGGCTCGGAGACGGCGTTCAGGGAACTCGTGCGCCGCCACCTGGGGATGGTCCTAGGCGCGGTCATGCGTCGAATCGGCGACCGCGCCCTCGCCGAGGAGGTGGCGCAGAATGTGTTCGCGGCTTTAGCGTTTAAGGCGAGCCGTCTTAGCGCAAAACCTAGTCTCGCTGCCTGGCTGTATCGCTCGACGATGTTGGAATGCTCTGAGGTCATGCGGAGTGAAAAATCTCGCAAACGGAAAATGGATTCATTCTCAAATTATGCGCTGGTTGACTCGGAGGGACAAAGCGTCTGGCGCGAGGCATTGCCGGTTCTGGACGAGGCGATTGATGCGTTGCCAACTCCTGACCGGGACATGATCTTCCTTCGTTTTTTTGAGCGAAGGAACTTCCAGCAGATCGGTTCGGTTCTGGGCAAAAGCGAAGACGCGGCTCAAAAACAATGCGAACGGGCGCTGGCAAAGTTGAGCCGTCTCCTGCGCCAAAAAGGGGTAACTGTTCCGGTGGGGGTGCTTGCCGCCAGTCTGGCGGCAAAGGTGGCTCACGCCGTTCCCGCAGGTTTAACCGTCACGATTTCCCAGAGCGCTGTCGCCGGCGCGTCGGCACTCTCCGCCAAAACATTAATCCTCCAAACTCTTGAAATTATGGCACAAGCAACAACCAAAGCGGTGGCCGCGGTAATCGTTGCGGCCGCCATTCCCATCGCCATTCAGTGGCATCACAACAATCGGCTCCAGGATGAAATCGCGATGCTACACGCACGGTCGGAGGTCAGCCCCGTCATTCAGGAGAGCGGTTCCAGAATAGAGGATCTCCCGCTGGCGGCGCGAGCGGGAACGAGTCGGTCAACCACAGGTTCTGTGCAAACACAGGGAAGCGATCCAACGTCTGACGACTCGCTGAATGCTTCCTCGCTCGCTGCCGAATGGCAGCGCGCTCTGTTTGAACGCGATCCGGTGTTGCGAGCGCAACGCATCGCCGAATTACTCGCGAGCTTGACGGCGGATATGGCGCCCAGTGTCGCCGGGATTTTCGAACAAGCAAAACAATCCGGCATTCGGTTTGGCGAGGAATACCGGCTCTTTATGCGCGCGTGGGGCAAGCTGGATGGCGCCCAGGCGATGGAGCATGCGGTGCAACAGGCGGGCGGCCCGAAGAGCACGCCTGAACTCCTGGCCACTTTGGCCGGCTGGGCAACGGCCAATCCTTACCATGCCCGCGCCTGGATAGATGCGTTGGCGGAAGGAGGGGCGAAGGAAGGGCTGATTTATGGGCTGCTCGACGGTTGGTCCATGAGCGATTTCGCCAGTGCCGCCGCCTATGCCGAATCGCGCCCGCGCAGCCAATCACGCGACCAGTTCCGGGAACTCCTGCTCCAGCGCGCCCTGGCTTCCGGCGGGGTGGCCGCGGCCCAACAGTGGTTCCAGAGCATTCCCGACGACGAGCATAACCAGATTTACAAGCGGCGCGCTTTTGACGACGTGATTCAAGCCATGCTCTACCGCGATCCGTCCGCCGCGGCGCACTGGATTGCGCAGAATGCCGGGCAGCCTTTTCTCAACGGGAAAGCAGTGGCTGAGACCGCCGCCAAACTGGCCCAAACCGCCCCGGTCGAAACCTTGAATTGGTTGCAATCGCTTCCCGGCATCAGCGAGCCCCAATGGTCTGCCAGTGCTGCGGAAGTGGTCAAGGTATGGGCCAAACAGGATCCGCACAGCGCGGGAAACTGGTTGAATCAACAGGCGCAGCATCCTTCCTACGACCGCCTGGCCACGCAATACGCCCGCGCGATTGCCGGGGAACATCCGCAAGCAGCGCTCGCCTGGGCGCAGAGCATCGCCGACGACGGGGTGCGAGCGGGAACTGAAGTGGCTACTGCCCGTGTTTACATCGAGCGCGAAGGGGACACGGGAAAGCAGGCGCTGCTGGCGGCGGGACATTCCCAAGACACGATTGACCGGGCAGGCACTCGCGAAACTGCGATTCTAAGTTATCTCAAGCTGGCAGGGCAGGCGGACGCCGTCTTAAGCGATTACCCCGTAGAATACGGGGAGCAGATGGAGGGATTTCAGCCAGTGAAGCTGCGCTTGCCGAGGGCGATGGAGGCCGTCATCCCGTCCGCGCTGCTCCCGGACGAAGACCCCGAGATGGTGCTGGACTTCTTGCCGAGGGCACTGGAGGCCGGTTCAAGCCGTTAGAGCATTTTTAAGGCAAATTGCAAACCACCCCAACTGGATTCATCAACGCGGCCTCCCAATTCGTCACCAAATTCTATTACGACGTTATGCCCCTTCTGAAAGAGCAGTGTTTTAGCGGCGAAACGGAGTCGACTTTTCTTAATAATTCCTCCATTTAATTCTAAGAAATGAGTGCCGGGTGTGTCCTATGAATATGAAACGCATTCTCATATTTCTCTTGTCGTGGCTGGCCTGCGGCATCAGCACCTTCGCTTTGGTTGAATTCCGGGAGATAAACTCTCCCGACCAGTTGCCGAAGGGTTTGCGCGTGGAGAGTCACCCGGCTCGTGATGGCGAAGGACTCATCGATGTCACCATCCGGTTTGTGCCGGAGGCGCCAGAGACCTATCGGGGGCGGGTGAACGCACACGGACAGTTGAAAGTGAAACTGGGGAAGAAAACCGTCACGGTTGCCAGCTTGAAATTCGTGCAGGACTCGGAAGCCTTCGTGTTTTCGTTCCAACTGGCCCGCGAAGCCTTTGAAAAGTCCGAACTGACCCTTTCCACGCAACTGCACGAGCAGGACGGTCATCCCACACTCGGCGGCGGGAAGTTTTACCACTTGCGCCTGAACGGATTTCACCCAGCCGACAAAGCCAAGGCTCCGCCCGCACCGCTTTGAATGGCAGTTTCGGCAACGCTGGATCGTGATTCATACCGCCGCCTCCGCGTGGGACAGCGGGTGCGACAGTGCCGATGCCGCTATCCGACACAGGAATCCATGACCGCTCGCACCGGAAGCTTTCGGCGGTTGATCCCGTCCGTTCCGACCGGCAGCCCCAAACGGAATTGCTCCAGCGGTTCCAACGATTGACCAAAATCGGGAGCAGACATAAGTTCGCTGCATCGGTTGGAGAAATGATCTGAAGGTGAAAAGAAACATCTTGGTATTGGTGGCGGCGCTGTTCCTCCTGAACGTTCCGGGCATCTACAATCACGTCTTCACCCAGCCGCCGCGCGACTCGGATGCGTATGACCTGCACTTCGCCGCTTGGCTGGGCAAGCTGGCATTTGCGAGACAAAGCGATCATTGATTTGCTCGAGCCGCAGGCGCCATGAAAATATTACCATTGTCCGACATCTGCGCAGAGCAGAATCCAAACCCCGCAGATCAACGAAGGCGGATCATCGCGCTACTCAAGGCCGGTGCGGACATCAACGCTACCGACAAGAACGGCGTTACCGCACTTCATCATGCTGTGCGGTTTAGAAGCCCAATTGCGGTCAGGACATTGATTGAGCATGGTGCAAATGTAAATCAGGTTTGCCGGAAATCCGGTTCCACTCCGCTCCACCGCGCCGTCACTGCGACTGGCGCTCCGAACACCGCTGGAAGAAGTCAGGATGCCACCCACGATGTCATTGGTCCGCAGTTCAGGACAAAATGCTGGGATTCTGTCCGTGACTTCGCCCATTAAGGGCTGAGGTCGTCGATGCGGCATTTGAGGCCGGGGTCGAGGGGAGGGCGTTCGTGGGGGCGGCTGGTTTCGGCGACGGCGGCTTTGTTGGTGTATTTGTCGCGCGGGGAGCGTTCGCCCGGGGCTTTTTGCGGGGAGCGACGGAGGAACGTTAGCAATGGCTGTGATCAATCTCCATACGGAAAGAGGATAAACGGTTCAACGGTTCCGTGAAATTGGCAAAGTTACGGAACTGCGAAGGATTGGCGGTGTTTGAAGCGTATAGCTGGTGAAAGGGGAATTTGACTTATGAAAAAAATATTGTTGATCGGTTTGTTGAGTGGGTGGGTCGGGATGGTCGGCCTGGGTCGAGCGCAAGAGGTTGCCCGGATAGCAAGCGTTGAAGCCGCAGCAACTCCGGCGGAGTTGCCGAAGTTTGATATCTATTTTCCGGGCGGAACGGCGAAGGACTTGGTGAAGGAATTGAACAAGCCTGTGAAGGGGACGTTGAACGTGATCATTCCGGAGGATGGCGAGGATATGATGGTTCCGG
>CAZCUL010000226.1:0-6868 GCA_964501475.1 uncultured Verrucomicrobiota bacterium
CTGGCTGCTGCGATTTTCCTTCCCGCACTTCGGCCCTGTGCAATTGATTCTAACGGGATTGATCGTAGGTGTGGGCGGCCAGTTGGGCGATCTCTCGATCAGCGTGATCAAGCGCGACCTTGGCATCAAGGACATGGGGGCGAGCATTCCCGGCCACGGCGGCGTGCTCGACCGGATCGATAGCCTCATCTACGTGGTGCCGCTGTTCTTCCACATGGCCGGTTATTATTTCGAGCTGAGATGAACCCGTGGAAGTATGACACCGCCGCGGACCTCGATCGGTCGGTCATCGAGCGGCTGCGAAACTTCCCGCGCGAGCCGGACATGCTGGTGTATGGGATTCGTGCGGTGGCAGCGCTCGTCGTTCGCGCCTGGCTCCGGCTCTATCACCGGTTTGCCATTGAAGGCGCCGAGCATCTGCCGAAGCAGGGTTCCTTTGTGCTGGTCGCGAATCATTCCAGCCACCTTGACGCCCTTTGTCTGCTGGCGGCGCTTCCTTTGAGCAAACTGCACTGCGCCTTTCCGGCGGCGGCGGCGGATTATTTCTTTGAGAGCGTCCCGCGCATCTGGGTTGCAGCCATTGTGGTCAACGCGCTTCCGTTTCAGCGCGAAATCCATATTCGCCAGAGCCTCGCCCTCTGTGAGCAGCTTCTATCCAAGCCGGGCAATGTCCTCATTATTTTTCCGGAAGGGACGCGCTCGCGGACTGGCGAACTCGGCCGGTTCAAGCCTGGGATCGGCACCCTGCTGGCCGGGCGCGATGTGCCGGTGCTGCCTTGTTACCTGCAGGGGGCCGCCCAGGCCTGGCCGAAGGAGCAGTGGTTCCCACGGCCCGCAAAACTGACTCTTCGCATTGGGATTCCAAAGAGCTACGCCGCCCACCCGCACGGAAAAACAACCGCATGCGCCATCGCGGCCGAGTTGCAGGAGGCTGTTACCGAATTGAAAGGCTCGTCATGAAAATGACTGAACACACCCTGGAAAGCTGGGACGGCGCGAAGTTGTTTTACCGTTCCTGGCACCCGGACCGACCGGGCGCCAAAGCCCTGCTCCTCTTCCATCGCGGCCACGAACACTCGGCCCGCTGGCAGGAGGTCGTGGACCTGCTGAACCTGGCCGACTTCTCCATCTTTGCCTGGGACGCCCGCGGGCATGGAAAATCGCCCGGTGAACGCGGTTCGGCCGAAAACCTCATGACCATCGTCAAGGATGTGGATGCTTTTGTGCGCCACATTTCCAGAACGCATCGGGTGCGAATGGAAGACATGGTGGTGCTGGTCCATAGCGTCGGTGCCGTCAGCGTCGCCGCGTGGGTGCACGATTTCGCGCCGCCCATTCGCGGGATGATTCTCGCTACGCCTGCATTTCGCGTGAAACTTTACATCCCCTTCGCGGTGCCATTGCTTCGGCTGAAGCAGAAGCTCTTTGGGCCCGGCTACGTGAAAAGTTACGTCAAAGCCCGCATGCTCACGCACGATCCAGGGCAGGCGGCTCAATATCAGGCCGACCCGGCCATTTTCCGCCAGATCGCGGTCAACATTCTCCTCGACCTGCACGACACCTCGACGAGGCTGCTCGCGGATGCCGGCGCCATTACGACGCCTACCCTCATGCTTTGCGCCGGGTCCGATTGGGTGGTGAAACTCTCGGCGCAACGCACGTTTTTCGAGGGACTCTCGTCGCCAATCAAGGAAATCGAAACATATCCCCGCCTCTACCACGCCATCTTTCACGAGAAGGACCGAAGGCGGGTGATCGACCGGGCGCGGCGCTTCATCATCGACCGTTTTAACGAAAAGCCGGCGCCGGTGTCTTTATTGGCCGCGGACAAGTCGGGCTATACCGAGACGGAATTCAAACGGTTATCATGCCCGGGGAACCCGCTCTACGGCGTGAGTCGCGCGGCGATGAAGACCGTCGGGCGCCTGAGCAAAGGCATCCAGCTTGGCTGGTCTCATGGATTCGACTCCGGAGTGATGCTCGATTACGTCTATGCCAACCGCCCGCAAGGGATAACCGCGCTCGGGCGGGCCATCGACCGGGGTTATCTTGAAAGCATCGGCTGGCGCGGCATTCGCCAGCGCAAGGCGAATCTGGAAGTCCTCCTGCGCAAGGCGATCCAGGAGGTGCGCGCCGGCGGCCGGCCGGTCCACATTGTCGATATCGCCGCCGGCGCGGGCCGCTATGTGCTCGAAACCCTGAATGAACTCGTGGCTGTTCCTGCCACGGCCCTGCTGCGCGATTACAAGCAATCCAATCTCGACGCCGCAAGGCAACTCGCTCAGGAGCTGGGGCTCGTCGGGCGGGTGCGCATCGAGCATGGCGACGCGTTCGACGGCAAATCGCTGGCCGCGCTCGATCCCGCCCCCACCATTGCGATCGTTTCCGGGTTGTTTGAGCTCATTCCTTCGAACCAGCCTGTGCTGACCTCATTGCGCGGGCTGGCGGCAGTCTTGCCTGCCGGCGCATACCTTATTTACACCAACCAGCCGTGGCATCCGCAGGTTGAGTTCATTGCCCGGGTCTTGACCAACCGCGAGGGAGCGCCCTGGGTGATGCGCCGGCGCACTCAGGCTGAGATGGACGAACTGGCGCGCACTGCCGGATTTGAGAAAATCTGCATGGACATCGATCCCTGGGGGATTTTCACCGTCTCCCTGGCCGTTCGCAATTCAGCAGCATGAATCGCTGGAAAGCCTTCAGAGTCTCGGCGGTTTTATCGCTGCTGTTTCTGATCGTTTACGGAACGACGAACTGGCTGAGCTCGATCCGCAACGACACAGGCACAGTCGCTTTCGCGTGGGAGCGCCACATTCCTTTCGTCCCCTGGATGATCGTTCCCTACATGTCGATAGACCTGTTCTTCATCGCCGCGCCCTTTGTTTGCCGGACGGACGCTGAACTTCGCTTGTTGGCGCGCCGGATTGCCTTTGCCATTGTCATTGCCGGCATTTGTTTCCTTCTCTTTCCATTTCGATTCGCATTCGAGCGTCCGTCGGCGACCGGCTGGCTGGGCGCGGTGTTCGACGCCTTTCGGAGCATGGACCAGCCCTATAACCTTCTTCCGTCACTCCACATTACCTTGCGCACGATCCTGGCGGTAATTTACGTCAAGCACACCCGCGGTTGGTGGCGCGGGTTGTGCCACGTTTGGTTCAGCCTCATTGGATTGTCCACGCTGCTGACTTATCAGCACCATTTGCTCGATGTGCTGGGCGGTTTTGTTCTGGCGGGGTATTGCTTCTACATTTTTCCCGAGCATTCGGAGAAGCTGCCGGTCATTTTCAATCCACGTATTGGCATCTATTATGTCGCGGCCGCTGCTCTGATTCTGTTTGCGGCCTGGTGGTTTCGACCTTGGGGAATGTTGCTGCTTTGGCCCGCAGCGGCGATGGCCATTGTCGCGGCCGCCTACTTCGGCCAGGGCCCGGGCGTCTTTCGCAAGAAGAACGGGCGGCTCCCTTTCAGCACCTGGCTCGCTCTTGCGCCCTATTTGCTCGGGCAGCGCGCATCGCTCTGGCATTACCGCCGTCAGTGCCGCCCCTGGGATGCGGTTCTGCCAAATGTGTGGATAGGCCGCCGGCTGAACGACGCCGAGGCCGCGGAGGCGATTGAAAAGGGCGTCACGACGGTGGTGGACCTGACAGCGGATTTCAACGAAGCCGGTCCATTCCTGAAAGTCCGTTATCGGAACGTCCCGATTCTCGATCTGACCGCTCCCACCCAGGAACAACTTGATGAGCTGGCCAGGTTCATTGCGAAGGAGAGCGCGCAAGGAATTGTTTATGTGCACTGCAAGATTGGCTATTCGCGCAGCGCGGCCGTCGTTGGCGCTTACCTCCTTGCCACCCGTCGCGCCAAAACAGCGGACGAAGCCTTTGCGCTTGTGCGGCGCGTCCGCCCTGCGATTGTCCTGCGTCCGGAAATCCGCGCCGCCCTGGCGCGATTCACCGCCTTTCCAGCGCGGCCCGTGACGCTCTCCGCCTGACTGCCGGCGCCATTGAGCGCTGCCGACAGTGAGAGAACCGGCAAAGGAAATCCTGGAAGCACGAAATGCGGCGCTTTGCGACTGCTTGCAAAGTCATCACTTGCTGATCTGCCGAGTTCGAAAATAGTGTGGGCGCATGAACGCCGCGCTACGGTCGGGTCTGTTTCGCTGTTTCGCCCTGGCGCCCCTTCTCTGGGCGTACTTCCTTGCTGCCGGATGCCAATCGCCGCCATCCGGACCGGAGGCGACCTTTCGCGTCATGTCCTTCAACATTCACCATGGGGAAGGCACCGACGGGAAAGTAAACCTGGCGCGTCTGGCCGAGCTGATTTTGCGCGAGCGCGCCGACATCGTCGCATTGCAGGAAGTTGACAAGGGGGTTGCCCGCACCGCCCGCCGGGATTTGACGGCGGAACTGGCGCAAGCGACGGGCCTGACCGGGGTGTTTACCCACAATTTCGACTATCAAGGAGGGCAGTATGGGAACGCGGTCCTGACGCGATTTCCGATCGTGAGTTCCACCAACCGGCATTACCAAATGGTCCGGGGCGGAGAACAGCGCGGTCTTCAGCAACTGGTGTTGGAGGTGGCCGGCAAGCGGCTTGGAATCCTGAACACGCACATCGACTTTCGGCGGGATAACACGGAACGATTGCTGAGCGTGGATGAAATTCATGAGGCGGCGGCAAATGACACAGGCAACCCAATGATCATCTGCGGAGATTTCAACGATCTGCCGGGAAGCGAGGTTCATCGGAAAATGAAGAGACAATTTCTGGACGTCTGGGAACTCGCCGGCGAAGGGCCAGGTTTGACCTTTCCGAGCACCGCGCCGGTCCGGCGCATTGATTACATCTGGATGGACCGGGGCGCCGCTCTTCGAGCACTGCGGGCGTGGGTCCCCGCCACCGAGGGCTCCGATCATCGGCCGGTCATGGCGGAGTTCACTTTTCGCTGAAGGGGCTGCCATGGTAAAAAGCCGCATAAAGGCTTTGCCTTTCGGCTCCAAAACAGGTTAACTTATGGGCAGCTAATCCCAATATGACGGCGCCACTGTCCAAGTTAGCTTTGCTGGGCAATGCTGGAGGAAATTTCTCGGCGCTCAACGATCACAACCTCATAGCCACCTTGCTGATCCTGGTGTTGGGCATGGCGCTGGGGATCGGGCTGATCTGCTTGTTGCTGGTGGTTTATTTTTTGCGGACGGGCCGCCTGGCGATTCCGCGCAACACTCCCCGGCCGGAGACATATGGGCGCTCGTCCCGGTGGCAGCAGGCGCTCGGGCCGCCGAATCGGTGGCTGGCTATTCGGAGCGGCAACCCGTTTCTGGTCCAGCGCGCCCTCGGGCTTTACAATGTTTCTCCCTGTTCCTGGGAGGAGGGATTGGGCGTGGCGCTCGATCACAAGTTGTTCATTTCGCCGCCGGTCGGAGGTTGGATTCTGGTGTTCGGGGCCAACTTACCCGATCCCTCGGACGACATTGACAGGTGCTTCCGGTTTCTCCTGGAGTTAAGCCGGAAAGCGGGACATGTGCAGTTCTTCAGCGTCAATCGCGTGGTGCATCACCATGCCTGGGCGCAACTCGATCAGGGGCGGGTGTTGCGGGCCTATGCCTGGGCCGGACGCACTCTCTGGAATCAGGGCCGGCAAACCCGGGCTGAGGTGGAACTCCGGCTCAAATGTTACGATTACACGGAACCGACCGATCGATTTCACTTCACTTACGGTTCGCCGGCGTCGGTCAATACGGAGCGGGTCCCTTTGCTGGCGGCGCGATGGAGCGTGGACCCGGCAGCCATCAGTTCCCGAATGTTCCGGACCAGTCACGGTCTGGCGGGCACATTGTGGAAATCCAAAACCCACTGAGCGCGCGGCGCGTTCAGGCTAAACCGTTCATTCATTGAAAACCTGTATGCTATTGGACCTGGCGCTCGAGGATTACCCAAAGGAAATTGAATTGAAAGGCGGCTTCAAATGCGATCTGAGGCCGCTCGAATCCTCGGACGAACTCGCTTTCCATGAATTCTTTCTGGCTGTGCCCACGCAGGAGCGCATGTTCATCAAACATCGCGTCACCGAACCGGAAGTGATTCGGGATTGGTGCCAGAACATCGATCACGGCAGGAACCTTCCTTTGCTGGCATTCCGGGAGGGGCAATTGATTGCAGACACCACCTTGCACCAGCAACTCGGGGGTTGGAAGCGGCACATCGGGCGGGTGAGCGTGATGGTGCATCCGCAGTTTCGCGGCCGCGGCCTGGCCAAGGCGATGGTGTCGGAAATTGTCGATATTGCGCGCAAGATCGGTTTGGAAAAGGTCGAAGCCGAGTTCATCGGCGAACAGGAAACGGCCATCAAGATGTTTGCGATGCTTGGATTCAGCAGCCTGGCGCGGTTGCCGCATTACGTGAAAGATATGCAGGCGGTCAAGCATGATTGGGTGTTGATGGGATTGGACCTGACCACCGACGAGGAATACGCCGGGATGGGGTGAGCGCCTGCCAGCCTGCCTCCTGAAACAGGCTCCCTTGTCATGCCGCCGGAAATTTGCCCCAACTGCGGAGCCATCGTGCCTTCGGGCGCCTCGGCCTGCGCGGAGTGCGGCGCGGATGAGGAGACGGGCTGGTCCGAGCGCGCCACGGCGCAGCGGCTGGGGCTGCCGGATGATGATTTCGATTATGACGAATTCGCCCGCGAAGAGTTCGGAGAACGGAAACCGGAGATCAAGCCCGAGGGAATCAGTTGGTTTTGGTGGGTGGTGGCGATCTTGGTCCTGGGAGCCTTGCTTTCGCTGTTCTTGTGACGGCCCTTGATCGGCTGCTTAGCCCATCTTCGTCAGTTGTGACGGCAAAAGGGTGAAAACATTGAGGTTTTCGGGAT
>CAZCUL010000227.1:0-11625 GCA_964501475.1 uncultured Verrucomicrobiota bacterium
GATGACACGCATTGTGATCAACCTTTGCCTGGACCAGTTGCGAAAACACAAACGCCAGCGAGCCGAATCGATCGAACTGCTGGAGGCCGAATCCGGCGGAGTCGAGCGGCAGATGCCGGTGGTGACCGTGAACCCGACCGAGGGGCTGGAACGGATCGAGCTTCGCCAGAGAATCGACAAGGCATTGGCTCAGCTTTCGGTGGAGCACCGGACTGTTTTAATCCTTCACGAATTTGAGGATCTGGAATACAAAGAAATCGCTAAACGGATGAACTGCTCGATAGGGACCGTTATGTCCCGATTGTTCTACGCGCGGCGCAGAATGGCCAACTTAATGGCAGCATATAAAAGAGAAGAGCTAAGCTAATGAACCACGACTTGCAAATCAAGTTACAGGCTTATCTCGACGGCGAACTGCCCGAGCGGGAAGCGCGTCGCGTCGGTGATTGGATGACAAACGACCCCGAGGCCCGGGCGCTCGTGTCCGAACTGAAGATGACCCGCAACGCTTTGCGGGAGACCGGCGAGGCCGAAAGCCGCCTTCCGGAGAGCCGGGAATTCTACTGGAGCAAAATCGAGCGCCAGATCGAGCGGCTCGACCAGCAGCCCGAAACTGCGCCCGGATTTGCCTACTTTCTCGACCGGTGGCGAAGGTATCTGGCGCCTCTGGGCGGCCTGGCCCTGACGGTTGTGATCGCCCTTGGAATCGTCCGCTTTTACGGCCCGGGAACCGTGCCGCCCCAAATCAGTTATCTGGCCGAGGTGGAAAGTCCCGCTGAAGAAGTGGGAGCCCATTCCTTCCGCTCTCAGTCGGAGAACATGTTTGTGGTATGGCTTTACGATCGGCCGGTGGAAGTTGAGTCCGAACCCGAATGGATCGAGTACATTCTCCCGTGAAAAGCGTCCTGTTTCGTTCCTGCTTTTGCAGATGGATCGGCGGTCTGTTGGTAGCGGCCGTGTTTACCGTGGGCACTTTTCAGGCGCAGGCGGCGGATTTGATCGTGGAAGCCCGCCTGATCTGGGGCACGAACGACGAGAAGTCCCCCAATCCCAAGCATAAGCCGGTGGACGATGAGCTGGCCGGAAAACTCCGAAAGATATTCAAGTGGAAGAATTACTTCCAGGAAACGCGGAAGAAAGTGACGGTGCCGAACCGCGAATCGAAACGCTTTTCCATCAGCCCGGAGTGTGAGATCGAAATCAAGGAGCTGGAAGGCCCGAAGATCGAACTGCAACTGATTGGCAAAGGCAAGGTCGTCAACCGAACCACCAAAGGCTTCACCAAAGGCGAGTTGATCACCCTGGGCGGTGACAGCGGAAATGGCAGCGCCTGGTTTGTGACCATCACGCTCCTGGAGGAACGCGCGCCTTCCAAATAGAAAAACCAGACCTTCCGGAAATGGTGGAGCCGAGGGGAGTCGAACCCCTGACCTTCTCATTGCGAACGAGACGCTCTACCAACTGAGCTACGACCCCGACCACTTTCGAGCCGGCGCCTCTTCCTGCCTCCACGCCGACGAAAACAACTATGGCTTCTCTTTGCCGCCCGGCAAGTCTATTTCGGCCGGCGCGACCATCGGCGCTTCCTTCAACTGCGAAACATTGTCATCCGGAATGATGACCGCAAACCAGGGTTCGGCGGGCGAAAGGGTCCTGGCCTCCCAGGAAAGCGTTTCCGGCTTCAAAGACCTGAGCTCAGTAAATCGTTCAGCCGCCGCGATAGTCAGATTATGCGCGCGAAGCTGGAAGCGGTGCGGCCCAACGCCGTTTGCCTTGACCCGAATGGTCAACTGGCCGCCCGGTTTTGCTTCCGTGGAGACTGAGAAATCCAGACTCTGCACCAGATCGAGCCGGTAACGCGCTGCCGGAAGAATGGTGATGTTTCGTTCAGTGCCGGCTTGCTCAACCCGATACTCCCCCGCCGGCAGCCGCGCCATGAACGTCGCGTTCGTTTTCTCCGGCCTCACGATATAGCGAATCCCCGTAACGATTTCATGAAATTCAATCGGTCCCTTTTCGGCGACAGTGGCGGAAGTGCCCGTGACAGTCGCCGGGCCGGCGACGTCTTCCATAATCGACAACCAACGCGCCGCGGGATGGATCCAAACCTCCTTGTAATTGTAGCAATTGGCCGCAGGCCAGTAGGGCCAGTCGAATCCCTCGCGCGTTTGGATGCCGACAGGCAGGGCGCCCACTATGTCGCCTGACATGGCCGTATAGAGCGGCGGGAAATCGCGGCCTTCGCCGAACATCGTGCTTTGAGCGAAGGGATTCCGGCCCAGCACCCATTGCAATTGGAGCTGGGCCAGGTCGGCCAGACTCAGGGCGTTGCGGAGTTGGGCAGCGGCGGATAACGCTTTGGTTTGCGAGAGCAACACTCCGTAATTCCCGCGAACGTCGAACCAGACCGGAAACCGGCGCAAATAGTAACGGTCCGTAAGCTTGAGTCCCTCTGCCACCTGCTCGCGAAACCGCGCATCATTCGATTCGTCCAGGCTGTAAATCGAGGCGGGCAATACCCCGTAAGGCGCGGTAAACTTTGAGATGCCCCTCAGGTATTCCGAATAGAGCAGCACCCCGGAATACCACCTCATCCAATCCGTGTGCTTCGGGAAAAGGCGGCAGAGACTCGCCAGCGCCGCCACCGGCGCCTGTTCGTGGCTGCGATGGGAGTAGTGAAGAATCCGCGTTCGGTTGGTCGTGGTGTAAAAAAAGCCGGTCAGCGGCATCTCCGCGTCAGGCAGCGAGCGATGCTGGCACTCGAGGATAATGTCCGCAAATTCGTAGGCGCGATTGGCGAAATCCTGCTCGCCTGTCGCCTGGAACAACTCAATGGCCGCCAGGGCGCCCGCGCCCGCGGTCTCCAGCCGGTTTTGATCGGCCGTGTGGTTGGCAAACCGCCAATCAGCCCGCGCGGTCTCCAGACTCCGTCGCGCCAGACCGGCGTCGTTCGTCTTCAAGACACGCGACGCCAGAGCTTCAGTTGCCGCCGCCAGAAAATTCTCGAAAGAACTGTTCCTGACTTGTCCCTGCACGTCATCGGCATTCCCCCGTTGGCCGTCGGTCCAGAAATCCATGGTGGCCCAAGTGACGCGATAGCCGTCGCCGAAATGGGTCTTCAGAATCCAACCGAGCCCCCATTTCGCTTCTTCAATCAGCCGCTCTGCCAGCGCGGGATCGGTCGTCCGAAGTTTTTCCCCAAGGCTGAACATGGCGGACGCGCTTTCCGCGGTGTTGACCAGCCCCTGTGAAAGGTCGCCGGCATCGTGCCAGCCGCCGTTGATGACGATGGTTTTCTCTTTGTGACTGGCGGTCCAATCCTGATGACAGACGGCGTGGATTCCGCCTATCGCTGTGCCGCAGCGTTGAGAGTAATAGAAGTTAAGCGTTTTCCAGATCGTGTCTTCCCAGGCATTTTCCCGGATTTCGAACGGCTCGGTGATCAGGTCTCCCACCTTCAGCGCATACCTGCCCGGTTGACGGATTTCAGTGAAGTCCAGCACCTGAAACTGGCCGAGGACGGTGTTTGTCTGTTGAAGCGGCCGGGTCAAAACCGTCTGCGTCTCGTTCGAAACGGTGAGCACTTTGAATTCCTTTGCCGGCAGGTTCTGGCTCAAGGCCGTTTTAGAGGCGCCCACCTGATAGCCGGTGTGCGAATAGGCGATGCGCCCGGGCGCCACATTCCAGCCTTCAAAGTGGTCGGCCTCCACCCGTTGCAATTCGAGCAGGTCGAGATCGTAGGCGACGACATTGGTTGCGCCGGGTTCATTGCCTTGGAGGCGGTAGATGAATTCCACGCCGGTGACTTTGTCTCGCGGCAAGTGCGCAATCTCCCAGACCACCTGGTTCCACTCGTTCGGTTGCAGCAAAGCGTAGTTGAGACCTTCGCGCCCGTACCGGTCCGGCACCTTCTTCTCGCCGTCATTGTGCAGTTTCACCAGCATGGAAGCGACCGCGAACCCCGGCAGGGTCGGAAAGACGTGAAAAGAGAGCCGGTTGAATTGGGTCCAATCTTCGCCGCGAAAGTTCCGCCGGACACCGGCTTCACCAAACGGTCTTCCTGCCACGGGAGGCGGCTCCGCCGTCTTTGTCGGAGCAATGAGTCGAATGGAGGTTTGCCCCTGTTTGGCCCTCTCGATGGTGAACGTCATCCGCCCGTGGCCGTGGTGGCTCCAGTGGTTCGTGCTTTCCATATCATCCAAAAGGCGCGCCTCCCGAACAGGCTTCTGCAACCAGCGATGATAGGCGGAATTGGTTTGGGTGACCGGCATCGGCATTTCCGGCTGGGCGCTCAGCGAAGAAAACGAAAAGCCAAACAGGAAAAGAAACGGCCATCCGCGGCAGCGGACTACGGGAATCCGAGCGATCTCGCGCATGAACGCAGATTAAGGCAAGGGTTGGCGAAGAGCCAGCCAGTTCGCGAAGCTGGCCGAATGGATCGGCAACTGTCGCCTTTCCCTTCCACGGCCCGACCACATTGCGCCGACGGGCACAGCGCGCACCTTCAGCCATGCGCGCTGGATTATGACTCATTCCGCCAGGGCGGCCACACGTCGCGAAATGAATTGGCGCACCTTTGGAATCCTGCTCTGCGCTGCAAGCTTCAACGCGCGGTCGCGATCAGCGGTCACCAGCGGCTCGATGCCATACCAGATCATCAACGGGAGATTCGCATCTTCCCCGTCTTCTGCATGCCCGAGCAGAGCAGCCGCCAATTCCCAACGGTCCTCCAGCGGCAAACGTTGCATGGCCGACGCCAGGGCCAGCCGCACGAACGGAAGTTCCGTCTTCTTCCGCGCCATCTCGACGAGCTTATGGAGGACGTTTGCCGGAACGCGATGACTCTCGCAGAGCAACTGGACCGCCCACCAGCGCATATGTTCGCTTGGATGCTCAAGCTGAGCGAGCGACAACTCTTCCGGGACCCCGCCGGTGACGTGAAGCGCCCACAACGCCCGCAACTGCCGCGTCACATCTGCTTGATCCGTCAGCAACGCTGCCAGCCCGCTTCGAGTATCATCGCGCAATTGCCACCCTGCCCGCCTCTCCTGCAGAATCCGCCGGGCGCGGCGCACATACCAATCGTTCCGATGTGACTGGAGCCGCACAAGCTCGCTGTTTGAAAGCCGGTTCAAATCCAAATCCCGCACCGGCTCGGTCTGGCCGTAAGTGATTTTGTAAATCCGGCCGCTGCTGCGGTAAGCACCGTCGCTGTCGTGGCATTCGCCCAGGTCATTCCAATCGCTCACGTACACGCCGCCGTCGGGCCCATACTGGACGCTCACCCCGCGAAACCAGGGATCGTTCGCCATTAAAAAATTTGCTCCATGTTTCGCCATGTAGCCCGAGCCGTGGCGCTCGAGACGGTCGTAAAGCAGGCGGTTGCCGTGGATATTGGCCATCATCAAGGTCGAGCGATACGTTTCAGGCCAGTTATCGCCCAGATAAATCATGGCGCCGGCGTGCGAGTGGCCGCCACCCAAAACGTCATGCTCGCCCTGGCCGCCGCGGGATTTGGTCCATTCGCTTCCAGCCCAATGCAAATGATCCGAGCAGGCCGTCATCAACTCATAAATGTGAGGGTTGAAATCCTGGCCAAACATCCGCCGGTAATGGGCGCCCGGGACCAGATGCCAGAGATGCCCGATCACATTGTTCGAGAAAAACGCCTGGCCGTGATCGTCCCAGTCCAATCCCCAGGGGTTGGTTGTCCCGTGCGCCACCACTTCGAAGAGGTATCGCGTGGGATGATACCTCCAAATGCTGCAACTTAACTGCGTCCGCTTCCCCTCCGGATCACCAGGCCGCCCCACAAAGGAGGGCGATGTAATCCCGTGCCTGCCGTAAAGCCACCCATCCGGCCCCCACGCCAGGCCGTTGACCAGGTTATGACCGGCTTTTCTCGTCCATCCATCCAATATCACAACCGGTTCGCCGTCAGGCCGGTCGTCCCGATTCGTATCCGGTATAAAAAGCAATTCCGGGACAGAGCAAACCCAGACACCGCCAAAGCCGAGAGCAATCCCGCTGAGGCGCCGCCCACGATCATAAAACACCTTCCGCTCATCGAATCGACCGTCGCCATCGTGGTCGGCGAAGATCGTAATGCGGTCCCGGTCTTCGACCTTAAAATCGGGATAAGAAAAACACTCCACAACCCACAACCGGCCACGATCATCGAAGTCAAAGGCGATTGGCTGCAATAGATCCGGTTCGCCGGCAAACAAGGTCACTCGGAAACCGTCCGGGACCGTAAGCTTTTCCAGCGCCGCTTGTGGAGAGAGCGGTTTATCCTTCGGGTTTTGGGTGTCCCTTACTGGCTCTGGCAAGCCGGCCGGGTCCGCCAAAAGTGTTGGCAGGAAGCAACAGAGGGCTGTCGCCAGGAAGACTTTCTGGTTCATGGGTGATGTTTTTACGCCAGGCAGGGCCTTCGATCAAAGCAACTTTAGTTCTGATTCGATCTGCCCGGCGAGAACAACGAAGGATGGCAAGTATCGCTCTTTCTTAAGGTCGCCGGAAAAGCCTCCGCAAGCAGTGGCGATGGCGCTGTCGCTTCTATGGACGCGCAGCTCGCGATGCATTGCACCGCTGAATGATAAACGAGTCGGGGACGCTTCCTCCCCGTCAATCGAGGCAACGTTTTCCGAAAGGTCACCGGGCCGTCACCGATTTGTCACAGTTACGGGCCATTGATAGCTGTGTAAAGAGACGAGAATGGGAAGCCACAGGGGCTTCCAGGAACAGGAAAGAGCAGTAAGATGATAACGACCCGAATACCAGACATGGAGAGTCTGGGATTGGACCGCCTGCCGTTGGAGTTGAATCGGTGGTTCAATGATCAGACCCTTCTTAAACTTGCCCTCGATGCGGTGCAGGCGGCGGATTGGACTGGAAGCAAACCGGTCTTCACCGGCGGGCAGGCCTTCCAGCCGCAAATGCTGGCTACCCTGCTCTGCTTCTCCTATGCCGCGGGTTTCTTCGGCTCCCAGGACATCGAATGGGCCATCCGCCACAACCGAACCGCGCGCTACATCTGCGCGCATGTCTATCCGGACTGGCTGACCTTGCGCCGGTTTCGCCGGAATAATCATGACAAGATTGACGAGTGTTTGAGCAGCCTCCTGAAACAAGCCTGGGCGTTGAAGCTGCGGGAAGCAGAGTTGGAGGCCGGCGATGTCTGGCCCGAACCGATCTTCGAAGCCGAGGTCAGTGAATCTGCCCGGCACCGAATCGAATTGGCCGTCATTCTGGATCGCATCACATTGGACCTGTAGGTCGAGTTTCCCCGGGGTGAAATCCGGCATCGCCCCTGCCGCGCGCGCTCTCCTTCTCTTGCCCGCGACGCTTTGAATTCTCATTGCCGCCGACTTTTAGACATCAAGGTCGGCCCTGACCTCACGACATTATTCAATGCGGTCGCATCATCCTTTGTCCAAGGTCAATTTTGTCGCTTAAGGACCCGTTAAGGACCCGAAAGGACCCGAATTCTTATTGCAGATCGCTTCCAGCCTGATAGGATCCGCCCGGAATTCGGGGGCCATGTGAAAAGCGACTATTTTGCCTTCCTCCTTGGCATATCGTGTCTCTGCGGCGCGCTGCCAACCGTCGCCGAGCCGGTTCCACTTCTCAATTACGACGCAGTCTGGAAATACGACCAGTCCGGCGCTGATCTGAACACAGCCTGGCGTGACCCTGGGTTTGACGATTCCAGTTGGCCGTCGGGTCCGGGCGTTTTCGGTTTCCCCACCAACGAGAATCTGCTCGGCGCGGCAACCATTCAAACCGTTCTCTCCCGTTACATTTCAGGAGGAAGCGGTCCGCAGCCGGTGACTTATTACTTTCGCACCGTGTTTTCATTCGATCACCCGCTGCAGAACGTAATACTCACAGCGAGCAACCTCTTGGACGATGGCGCCGTGTTTTATCTGAACGGTGTCGAGGTGGGCCGCGCAGGGATGCTGGCCGGCGAAACAACCTTTCAAACCCTCTCTTTTCGCGGAGACGACATCAGAAATCGCGGAGTGGACATTCTCACTTTCGCATCCAATTCCCTGATGCGGGGTGAAAACCTCCTGGCGGTGGAGCTGCACCAAGGCAGCAGCTTCAGCGGCGATGCAATATTTGGAATGGCGCTCTGGGCCGAACTGCCCCCTCCCGGTCCGGTGCAGATTTTACGCCAGCCCACGAATCAAACGCGCTTCATGGGCGAGAGCGCCAGTTTTGAAGTGGATGTCACCGGTTCGCCTCCCTATTCCTTTCAGTGGTTTCGTGACGGCGAGCCCGTCTCCGGCGCAACCAATCAGCTTTACGTCATCACCGGCCTTGGATTCGAGCACAGTGGCGAGTACTCAGTGCTGGTGAGCAATTCTTTTGGCATGACCACGAGCGGTAACGCGTCGCTGCTGGTCCGGCATTCGCCTATCGAGGTTGTCGGTTTCGCCGATGCCTGGAAGTACACGATCGATGAACCAATCGGGTGGAATCAACCCGATTACGACGATTCCACCTGGCCCTCAGGAATGGCTGCTCTGGGTAACGGCTCTGATCCGCTGCCCATCCCGATCCGGACCGTTCTTCCGCTGTCTCGCGCTGACGGCTCCTCCATCATTACCTACTATTTCCGCCGGACGTTTGTTTGGACAAATCAGATCGAAGGAGTTCGGATGCTGGCGACGAACCTGATTGACGATGGGGCGGTTTTCTACCTGAACGGCGCGCGGGTGCATTCCGTCGGAATGCCGGGAGGCCCTGTCCTGGCACCTACCCTGGCTAATCAAACAGTTGTGACCGCCCAGTTTTCTGCCTTCGAGGAACCACTGGTTTCACTCGTTCCAGGAACGAACATTTTGGCGGCCGAGGTACATCAGGTGCATCCTGCAAGTCTCGACATTGCTTTTGCCTGGCAGGTAAGCCTTCTCAGGCCCACTCCCGGTCCGCTCCGCATCACCCATCACCCGCTAAGCATTGGGCTCTCGGAAGGCAGCCGCCACGAGTTCTTCGTCGCTGTCGATGGAAGCCCGCCCTATTCGTATCAATGGTTTAAAGACGGACTCCCCATCCCGAATACGAGCAACCCCACCCTGGTGCTCCCTCCGATCACGCCGGAGGACGATGGCATTTACACCGTAGTGGTCAGCAATGCTTTCGATTCCGTGGAAAGCGAGCCAGCGTCGCTAACCGTCATCCCGTTCGAGTTTCCTTTTCTGGCGGCTTCCCGCACTGATTCCTGGAAGTATCATGCGCAAGGGATCGATCTCGGCACAGCATGGAAGGAAGTGACATTCGACGATACCCAGTGGCCGCAAGGGATGGGGCCCTTTGAGGCGGTCTTCGGCGGCAATGGAAACCTCCCGGCTACCGACCACGCCGGCGCCCGCATACACACCTATTACTTTCGCCGGAAATTCACCATCCCAGAGGGCGTGCCGCCATTTAGTCTGGTGTGGAGCAATCGAATCCGGGACGGCGCCATCTTTTACTTGAATGGCTCGGAGGTGGGTCGGCTTCGAATGCCCAAAGGCCTTGTCACCTACAACACCCTCGCTTCAGCAATCCCCGCTTCGAACTTTGCTTATGACTTCTTGGTAGCCCGCGATGCGATGATCGTGCCCGGGGAAAACCTCCTCGCTGTGGAGGTCCATCAGGCATTCACCAACAGCACTTTTGTCCGGCTCGAATCGATGGCGGGAATGATCGGAGAATTCCACATTCCACCGCGGATTACGGCGAATCCTGTCGTCCAGCACCTCCCTTTGGGCTTTCCGGCCGAATTCAGCGTGGAGGCCAAGGGAACGCCACCCTTGCACTTTCAATGGTTCAAAGAGGCCGTTTCCATCGACGGCGCGACCAATTCGAGTTTTTTCATCCCGGAGGTTGTTTTGAGCGACGAGGGCAATTACTCGGTCGCCGTCAGCAATATGTTTGGCATTGTTAATAGCGATCCCGCGGCCCTGACGGTGGGCCCGGAAATCTCCCCTCCCTCACTCATCGCCGGTCCCTATCTCCAAACGCTGACAGCTACTGGAGTGACAATCTGCTGGGCGACAGATGCGCTGAGCGACAGTCGCGTTTCTTATGGGTTTGAAGCGGGCAGCCTGTCCCTATCGATGGAGAAGAACAAAGCAACCACCAATCATTTCATCGCGCTGACGAACCTCCGACCCAACACGCGCTACTATTATTCGGTGGGAACGCTCTCCTCGAACATGGCCGGCGGCGAGGATTTCTGCTTCATTACCGCGCCCGCCGACACCCAGCCCATTCGCATCTGGGCCATCGGCGATTCGGGAACTGGTACTGCTGACGCACAGGCCGTGGCGGCGGCCTATGCCGAATTTGCGGCCGGCGCCCACACCGACGTTTGGCTGATGTTGGGCGATAACGCCTACTTCTCCGGAACTTATAGCGAGTATTTGACCCGGATGTTTCAATTCTATCCGGAGTTGCTCCGCAAAACCGCTCTCTGGCCCACCATCGGCAACCACGAGATCTATTCCGCCAATGCGGCTGGCCATTTCGCATATCTGGACATCTTTGCTTTGCCCGCTGGTGGGGAGGCCGGTGGCGTGGCGTCGGGCACCGAGCGCTACTATTCCTTCGATTACGGGAATGTCCATTTTGTCTGTCTCGATTCGGAGACCTCCAGCTTCGATACAAACGGCGCCATGCTGAGCTGGTTACGGGAGGACCTGGCTGCCAACAGCAAAGATTGGCTGATTGCGTTTTGGCATCAACCGCCCTACTCGCACGGCAGCCACAACTCGGACAATCATTCAGACGGGAACATGGTTCGCCTGCGCCAAACCGTGGTGCCGATTCTCGATGCTTATGGTGTGGACCTGGTCCTTTGCGGTCACAGCCACAATTACGAGCGCTCGTATTTAATCGACGGCCATTACGGCTATTCGTGGCAACTGTTGCCGCAGATGATCAAGAATGCCGGCAGCGGCAGGCCTTCCGAAACGGGCGCTTATTCGAAGGCCTCGGTCGGACCCGCGCCGCACGAGGGAGCCGTTTACGTAGTCGCGGGAAGTTCGGGCTGGGCCACGGGCATCGGCAATCTGGATCATCCCGCTATGTTCTATTCGGTTCATGCGCTGGGCTCGATGGTCATCGATATCGATCAGCATCGGCTGGACGCAAAGTTTCTTCGTGAGACCGGAGAAATCGCGGACCATTTCACCATCCTGAAAGGCGTTTCGCCGGGCCCATTGCGCGTCTATGCCTTTCAGTTCGCGAGCGGCCAGGCCGTGCTCCAATGGACTTCAACCCGCGGCAGTCAGTATCGCGTCGAAGCCAGCCAAGCCTTGGTGCCACGAAACTGGGCTCCAGTGAGTTCTGTGATCACGGCAGCGACCGGGATCACTGTTTGGACGAATCAGCTTCAGGTCTGGCCCGAACGCCTCTTTTTCCGAGTGGTCGAAGTGAGCGAGTAAACTCGTAAGATTGTTTCGTATCAAACCCGCGCGTCGAAAACGAGTCCTTCATTATCAGCCTCCCACACGAACCCATTTCCTGGCGCGGTTGCTTTTCAGGATGGCCTCGCAAATCTGCACTTCGCGGTGTCCATCCGCGGCCGTCGCAAACAGCGCCGGGGTTTTGCGCCCCCTGGCAATGTGTTCGTAA
>CAZCUL010000228.1:0-2625 GCA_964501475.1 uncultured Verrucomicrobiota bacterium
AACGCGGCGGTGAGCGGGTTCGCCATCGAGTGTGCCGCGCCGAGCATGCTGTTCTCGATCGCGAGGCCGGCGACGGCCGCCGCGAGCAGCATGTCGCCCTGCGCGGCGACGTCGGCCGCGTCCGCCAGGACCCGGGGCAGCGCGGCGCTCGCGAGGCGGAAGGCCTCTCGCGAAAGGAGCTGCGACATGGCGTTCCGCTTCGTCGTGACGGCGGTCTCGACAGCGTGGGCGACGGCGTCGAGGCCGCTGCACGCGATGACGGAGCGCGGCTGCGAGACGGCCAGCGCCGGATCGAGAAGCGCGATGCGCGGCAGCGCCCGCGGATCGCCGCAGGCCATCTTCTCGTGGGAATCCTCTTTGGCAATGAGGGCAAAGGACTGGCACTCGCTCCCCGTGCCGGCGGTGGTGGGGACGGCAATGAGGGGCAACATTGGCTTCCTGGCTTTGCCCGCGCCGCGGTAATCCTCCATTCGACCGCCATTGGTCAGAATGAAGTTGCAGCCCTTCGCCGTATCCAGGCTGCTCCCGCCGCCCACGGCCGCGAAAGCATCGATGCCGGCCGCGCGGGCTGCTTCCAGGCAATACCGGACACAGCGGGTCGTCGGGTTTTCCTCGACCCGGTCGAAGACCGTCACGCGCAGTCCGGCCCCCTTCAGAATACTCTCGACGCGGCTGGCGTGTCCGGCGGCGACAATCCCGGAGTCGGTCACCAGCAGGAGATGCCGCACCGCCATCTCCCGCGCCAGTTCGCCGATCCGATCCACGCTGTTCACTCCGAAAACGAGGCGGGTGCGCGACTGATAATCGAAAGGCGTCAGCGTGGAAAACTGGGGCAGAGATGGCGGCTCTGTCTTCAAGGCGGCATCCCCCGGGTCAATAGACCCCTTCCACGATTTGCTTTTCCATCGCGCCGAATGGACGGACTTCGGCGACGCCGTCCCAGGCATAAGGTTTGCGAGGCGGGCGGCGAATGGCTTCGTCGCGCTCCAGAAAGCGCGGCATGAAGAATTCCCTGGTGAGCGTGGTCAATTCCACCCGGCCCCACTGGTCGTAGTCCACGATCTGTTCGGTCTGCTGCGGACTCACGACGCGCAACGCGGCCCGGGGTTGCGGAGCGTAGTAGGTGATGGAGAATTTGTCTTCCGGCTGCAAAGGCACGCTCGCCGCCAGCCCCATGAGGGTGTTCCCGTAGGTGGGATAGAAGCCGATGCGATTTTCCAGGACCTCTTCGATGATGAAGCGCACGTATTGCGGCGCCATGGTGGTGCCACCGCAGAAGACGCCCCGAATGCCCGCGTCCCACAAGTCGATCTTCTCGGCCAGGGCCTCGAGCAATTTCGGCGTTGTGAACAGCCCGCTCACGCGCCGGTGCTTTAGAATGGTGATGGCTTGATCGACCACGTGCTCCATGTAGGCGCGGGCCACGTCGGCTTTCTTCGCGGCCAGCACCTTCTTCACCCAGCGCGGGTCGAGGTCAATGAAGTAGCACGATGAACCGCGCACATTAGCCAGATGTTCGATGGCGAGCCGCAACCGCCGCGGGCCGGTCGGGCCCACCATCAGCCAATAATGATTGCGCGGGAAATGTTCGTCCGAAATCTTGTCGGAAAACTCGCTGTAATCGACTTTGTAATCCTCCCAGCCAATGCGCTGTTTGGGCATGCCGGTCGTGCCGCCGGTTTCAAAAATATTGAACGGCCGGCCTTTGTACTTTGCCGGCACCCAGACCTCCGGCTGGAGGTCGCGCAGCCACTCGTCCTGGAAATGCGGGAAACGCATCAGGTCGGCGAAGCAGGCCACTTCCCTGGCCGGGTTCCAGCCCGCTTTCTTCGCCCAGTCGAGCCAGAAAGGGCAGCCGCTTTCGGGCGAGAAATGCCAGTTCACGATTTCGCGCACGTGCGCGTCGAGTTGTTCGGCAGCGGCTTTGACCGCTTTTTCATCGGGAGAATTCACATTCATAAGCGCACCATGATCGGGAGAGCCGGCTTACGTCGATGGCTGCCGGGTTGGGAAATATCTGGCCAGGGTTTTCGGGCCGGGCGGTTTCGTCAGCAGCGATACCCCCACCAACGCCAATACAGACGCCGCGAAAACATAGGTCACGGGCAGGAGCCCCCAGAGGAGCGCTTCGTGACGGCCGAAGTCGCCCCGGACGAAGAAAGCGAACCAAACAAACGCCGTGATCAGAACACAAGCGAAAGCTCCCGCCCGTGTCGTTCGGCGCCAATAAAGGGCCGCGAAAACCAGCGGAAAGAGACTGGCGAAGCCGGTAAAACACCAGACGCCCAATCCAAAGACCGCGCGCGGTTCCGCCAGTGAAAGAAGATAGGTCACCAGCACGACGGCCACCACAAAACCGCGGCCCAGCCAGGTCTTTTGCCGGTCCCCGAACCGGTCTTCGCCAAAATGATGAATCACGACGTCGTGGGTGAACATGGTGCCAATGCAAACAAACTGTGAATCCAAAGAGGACATGATGGCTGCCAAAATGCCCGCGGTCAACAAGCCGGTCAGGAAAGCCGAATCCAACTGCCCCACCATCACTCCCAGCACCGCGTTTTGGTTGGGCGGTTTCAAACCGATCCCCGCGGCCCAAATCCCGATGAGGATGCATGGCACCCAGAC
>CAZCUL010000229.1:0-2984 GCA_964501475.1 uncultured Verrucomicrobiota bacterium
GAGCATTGAGATGATTGGGGGCTGGCCAACTCTCCAGTACGAGCAGACCGACTTTGCCGGCCTGTATGAGGTTTCGGTTGCAGACCCCCCTTTGGCATTGAGCTTCGCGGCCCAACCCGATTCGGCCGAATCGAACCTCGACCCCTTGACCGACGCGCAACTGAGCACCCTCAGGAACGTGGCAACCGTGGTCTCGTCGAGATCGCGGACTTCGCTCAAGGACCTTGTGCAAAAGCAGCGAACCGGAGTCGAGTTCTGGATGCCGCTGGCCCTGCTCACTCTGGTCCTGGCCGCCGCGGAAACATTCCTCGGCCAATGGTTCAGCCGTTCGAAATGACATAAATGACCGAACTTCTCCTTAGGCTTCTCGGCGCGCGCATTGATAATGCGGTCAATGTGGCCGACGGCTCGCTTGCCTTTCGCGGCGGGATGGGCTGGGCCTGGTTTGTCCTTGGCCTCACCGTGCTCGGAGCGGCGGTTTGCTGGATGTATCGTTCCAGTCCGGGCAGCCTGCCGCCTGCGCGCAAGTACACTCTGGCCGCCCTGCGAATCTCTTTTATCGCCCTGCTCCTCCTTCTGTTTTTGCGGCCGGTGCTCTCGTTGACTGTTGAAGGGAGTGTCCGACGGATTCTTGTCCTGCTCACGGACGCCAGTTCGAGCATGCAGATCGCGGACCCGCGTATTGATCAGGCGGACCAGAAACGCGCCGCCATCGCCCGCAACCTGATGAATCCCGCCAAGGGCCTCCTGCAACCTCTCGACCGGCAGCACTTGAGACACGTCGAGCAGGTGCCCCGAATCGATCTGGTGAAGGGCGTCCTCCAAAATCGCGAGTTGAACCTCCTGCCGCGTCTGGATCGCGAGTTTGACCTCGGCGCGTTCACATTCGGCGAGGGCGTGGTCGAGATTTCCGCCCGAAAGGATTCGTCCACCAACGGCCCTGATGGCGAAGGCGGCACCGTCGAACAATTCACCTGGGTGACCCGGCTCGAAGCGGAAAGCCCGGTCACCGCCATGGGCGACGCTATTCGCGAAGTGATCCACCGCAAGCGCGGCCAGCCGCTCGCCGGGATTGTCCTGATCACCGATGGCGCCAACAACAGCGGGAGCCTGCCCCGGGATGCCGCCATTCTTGCCCGGGAAGAGGGCCTGCCGCTTTATGTTTACGGCGTGGGCATCACTTCGCCCCGGGACATTATCGTGGGCAACCTGTTCGCGCCGGAGGTCAGCTTCGTCGATGACCAGGTGCCGCTGACTGTCCGGGTGCGTTCGCAAGGGATGAAGGGCCGAAGCGCCGAACTGGTTTTGAAACTGGGCGGCGACGTCGTGGCCCGTCAAACGGTGGATTTCGCGGAAGACGGCGAAAAGGTCGTGCCCGTGGCATTCACGCCTCGCAGCACAGGAGAATTCGAACTGCAGGCTGCCATCGATCCGCAACCGGACGAGGCGGTCAAAGATAACAATGCGCGCTCGCAACGGCTCAAAGTCATCGATACCAGGATCAAGGTGCTCATGGTCGAGCAGTCACCCCGTTGGGAATTCCGTTATCTTCAGGCCATGCTCTTGCGCGACCGGCGCACCGATCTGAAATGTTATCTTGTCGAAAGCGATCCGGTCATCGCCCGCGGCGAAGATTCCCCGTACCTGGCTCAGTTCCCGGCCCGCAAGGACGAGCTTTTCAAGTATGACGTTGTCATCTGGGGCGACGTTGATCCCCAAAAGGTCAGCGCGGCCAACCTGGAGAACCTCAACGAGCTGGTTTCCAAATTTGGCGGCGCATTGATCGTGATCGCGGGCAAACGCTGGACGCCGCACGCCTACCGGCGCGGCCTTCTCGAACAAATGCTGCCTGTGGCATACGACGCCGGTTTTGCTGAATCCGCCGCCGATTCCGCGGCGGACCGGCCTATTCGGCTCGAATTGACTTCCGCCGGGAAGGACAGCCCCATGCTGCAACTTTCAGACAGCAAGGAAGAGAACCTGGCGCTTTGGGAGCAGCTTCCGCCTGTTTACTGGGTCGCGCGCGTTTCCCGTCCAAAACCGGCTGCGGAGGTTCTCTTGATCGATCCTGATCCCGCGAAAGAATCGCGCTTTGGCAAAATGCCCGTGATTGCCCTCCAACAATACGGTCTTGGGCAGGTCATGTATGTGGGCACGGACAACACGTGGCGCTGGCGGAAGAACGTGGGTGACCTTTACTACACCACCCTTTGGGGCCAGATCGCCCAGCGCGTTTCTTTGCCGAGGCTGCTCGGCATCTCGAAGCGGACTCAACTCACGAGCGATCGGCAGAATTATTTGACGGGCGAGCGGGTGACTGTTTATGCGCGGCTCTATTCCGCCGGTTACGAGCCGATCCAGGAGCCGGCCGTCAAAGGGATTTACGGATTGAAAAACGGGCAGGGACCGCGGCCGGAAGTCAGCTTGCGGTCCATTCCGGAACAGCCCGGGCTCTATCGCGGGGAATTCATCGCGCCGTCGCCCGGAGCCTACCAGTTCCTTCTCGAGCATGATCCCGATGTGCCCCTCGAATTCAATGTAACCGAGCCGCGGTTCGAGTTTGGCGAGACGGCCATGAACGAGCCGCTCTTGCGCGAGATGGCCGCAATCAGCCATGGAGTCTTCTTTCGCGAGGAGGAGCTGCACGTGTTGCCCGACACCATCCTCGCCAAAACGGAACGGGTCCGCTCGCCTTTGGAAGTCGAGCTGTGGTCGTCGCCTCTCTATTTTCTGCTCCTGCTGGCCGTGGTCACCGTCGAATGGATTCTGCGCAAATGGTGGAATCTGAAATGAACGATCTAAGACCACTCTCGCCCGGCCCCCCCCCGCTCGGGTCCTCCAGCGAAAACGGCTTGTTTCGCCTGCGTTCAGATTGCAAGATCCCCGCATGAAAACGCTCATTGTCTCGTTATTGACGTTGGCATCGGCGGCCATTGCGCTGGGTGAAATCCGCACCGAGACCATCGGATACAAACAAGGCGGTA
>CAZCUL010000230.1:0-3053 GCA_964501475.1 uncultured Verrucomicrobiota bacterium
GGGGAGGCGCTCGAGCATGAATATCTTCGTCCGGAACATTTCCTTCAACACGACAGACAACGACCTGCGTGGGACGTTCGAGGCGTTTGGCGAAGTCAGTTCGGCACGGGTCATTATGGACCGGGAGACGCAACGCTCACGCGGTTTTGGTTTTGTGGAAATGGCCACCCCGGAAGAGGCGGGCAAAGCCGTCGAAACACTCAATGAAAAGCAGTTTCAAGGGCGGGCCTTGACCATCAAAGAAGCTCTTCCCCGGGAACCTCGTTCGGGTTCTGAATTCAGAAAAGGCGGCCGCAACTAAAACCGGCTGCTCTTCGTTTTTCTGGTTGGACCATCGTCCTGGACTCACCTATTCCTCCAGCCGGTCCATTCGATTCGGGCAACGCCTGAATTCGATTGGCGCTCGGGTGGAATGGATTCGAACCAATGCTTCTCGCCCTGCCACCTGAAGGGCAAGAATATTTTGGGGCAAGAATATGGGTTCAATCTTCTTGCCCTTAATTTTCCTGCCATCCCAACCTGCCTTGGCCCCGCCGGTGTTACCATCTCAGGTTCCACTCGGCGGAACGGTACTTGGTGTCCGCCAGCTCTTCGATTCGCGCCCAGGGCGGTTTTTCCAAAGGCTCGGTCGCGTGCCAGGCCTGGCGAAGGGCGGCCTTGATCACCTCCGCCGGACGGTGCAGGCAGGTGACAAATGCCGAATGCCGGCGGCGGCGGCGGTAAGCGGGCGGGCGCGGCGGCGGCAACAGCAAGGCGTCCATCAGTGCAACGTCGAACTCGAGCAGGAAAGTCCCGTGGAAGAGCAGCCAGTTCCGTTTGCGCCGCTGCGAGTTTCCCGAGAACTTCAAGGCAGCCGACGCCAGGTCGGTAAAGCCCTCGACCGTGATGGGCCGATCGAGCAACGGCGCCAGCGCGGCGCAATTGCGTTCCATGACAAACGCATTGGTGGAAGTGATTCCCTGAAGGGGACCGGCCGAGTCGATCTCCAGCACCAGGGTGTAATTGAGGCAGCCGGGACCCTGCAAGACGCTTCCCCCGCCGCTGCAGCGCCGGTAAATCGCGGTCTGTCGCGCCTGGCAGGCTTCGAGGTTGACCTCTTCGCGCACCTTGTTCGCATAACCGAGCACAACGAAATACTGGCGTGGTTCCCAAAAACGGAGAACACCTTCGCGCCCCTCAGCTTCGCAGTAGTCGAGAAGAGCCTCGTCGCAAGCCAGGTTGTCCGCCGGCTCGGGCAGCGTTAAGTCCAGCAATCTCATAGCCCTTGGCTTTTCGCCGTTGCCTCGTCTATCATTTGCATTGTGACGAACAAAGTGAAAAAGGCGAAAAGCGCCTCCCCTGCCTCCGTCAGTGAAGCCGGCCGGACTGCCAAAACCTCGGACGGCGAAGAGACCAAGTGGTTTGAATCCCTGGAATTCGTGCTCGAATATGTCCTCAAAACCCAGGGATCGGAGCGGGCAGCGCATTTCGTCGATCGCCTGATCGATCGCTTGCGTGAATCGGGCGTCTCCGTTCCGCCCACCACCACGACGCCTTATCTCAACACCATTCCGCTGGATGAAGAGCCCGCGTATCCGGGCGATTGGCGGATCGAAACGCGCATTAAAAGTTATATCCGCTGGAATGCCATGGCCATGGTGGTGAACGCCAATCGCAAACACAACGGTTTGGGCGGCCACATCTCGACTTACGCTTCCTGCGCCACGCTTTACGAAGTCGGGTTCAATCATTTCTTTCGCGGGGGAGACGACGGGCGGGTGCCGGACCTGGTTTATTTTCAGGGCCACGCCACGCCGGGCAACTATGCGCGCGCTTTTCTCGAGCGCCGGCTGGAAGAGCATCACCTTCAGAATTTCCGCCAGGAGCTCTCCGCAGGCGGCGGTCTTTCCTCGTATCCGCATCCCTATTTGATGCCGGATTTCTGGCAGTTTCCGACGGTCTCGATGGGATTGGGGCCGATCCTCTCGATCTATCAGGCGCGGTTTCTCCGGTATCTGAAGGCGCGCGGCCTTTTCAAGGATGAGGAGCCGAAGGTCTGGTGCTTTGTGGGCGACGGCGAAACGGACGAGCCGGAAACGCTGGGCGCGTTGACTTTGCCGGTGCGCGAAAACCTCGACAACCTCATCTGGGTGATCAACTGCAATCTCCAGCGGCTCGACGGCCCCGTGCGTGGCAATGGCAAGATCATCCAGGAACTCGAAGGGCTTTTCCGCGGCGCCGGCTGGAACGTCATCAAGGTCATCTGGGGTTCGGACTGGGACCCGCTTCTCAAAGCCGACCGCCATGGATTGCTCCTCCGCCGCATGGAAGAAACCGTTGACGGTGAGTTCCAGAAGTATTCCGTGGAACCGGGCAGCTACATCCGCACACACTTTTTTGGCAAGCATCCCGAGCTGCTCAAAGCGGTCAATCACCTGAGCGACGACGAATTGCACAAGCTTCTGCGCGGCGGGCATGACTCGAAAAAGATGTATGCCGCCTACAAAGCAGCGCGCGACCATAAAGGTTCGCCCACTGTCATCCTGGCCAAAACGATCAAGGGTTACGGGCTGGGCGAAGCCGGCGAAGGCCGGAACATCACCCACCAGCAAAAAAAGCTGAACGAAAAGGAGCTTCGCGAATTCCGCGCCCGGTTCAACATTCCCATCAGCGACGAGGAAATCGTGGAAACGCCGTTTTATCGGCCCTCCGAGGAGAGTCCGGAGACGAAATATCTGATGGAGCGGCGCAAGGCATTGGGCGGCTTTCTGCCCAAGCGGCGGGTGGAGTTCAAGCCGCTGAAAATTCCGGACCTGTCCACCTTTGGCGAATTCCTCAAAGGGGGCGGCAAAACGGAGGCCTCCACGACCATGGCTTTCGTCCGTTTCCTGAGCGGGCTCCTGCGAAACAAGGAAATCGGCAGCCGCATCGTGCCGATCATCCCGGACGAAGCGCGCACGTTTGGCATGGACGCGCTCTTTCGCGAGATCGGCATCTACTCTCCCAAAGGCCAGCTTTACGAGCCGGTCGATCGGGCCTCGTTGCTCTATTATCACGAGGCCAAGGACGGACAG
>CAZCUL010000231.1:0-6307 GCA_964501475.1 uncultured Verrucomicrobiota bacterium
TAGCCTCGCTGCCGTTCAACTCCACGTAGTCCTGACTGCGCCAGCTTTCATTTCGGCCGGTGGCGATTTTGCTGCTTTCCATGACCCCGGTCGCGCCGTTTTCGAATCGCGCCAGGAGCGCCACCCAATCCTCGAGGTCGGAACGTTGTCCTTCGCGGTTGTCGATAAACCGTTTCGTGTCCGCTACCAGTCGCGTGATGCGGCCGATCAAAAGCTGGGAAAAGTCGATCCGGTGCGAGAGCATGTCGCCCAGTTCCCCGGTGCCGGCCAGTTTTCCGATTTGCCGCCAACCCAGGGCGCGCGCTCCCCAATCCTGAAGGCGGCAGGAACGGAAGTGATAAGGCTGGCCCAGCGCGCCGCTGTTGATCAAGTGCGCCAAATAGCGCATGGCTGGCACAAAACGATAAGTGAACGCCGCCATGTGCCGCACCCCTGCTTCCTTGGCCGCATCCAGCATGGCTTTGGCCTCTTCGTAATTCATGGCCAGCGGTTTCTCGCAAAGCACGTGTTTGCCCGCGGCGATGGCATCCAGGGCTATCGGCGCGTGAGTCGAGTTCGGGGTGGCGACGATGACCGCGTGCACGTCGTCGCGAGCGAGAACCTCCTGATACTTGGTGGAAGCGACAGAAATGCCGGTTTGCTGGCTGGCTTTCTGCAATAGGGCGGGGTCGATGTCGCAAAGGGCCACGGCGCGCGCCTGCGAACAAAGAGCCAGCCCTGGCAGATGGTTTTGCAGAGTGATTCCTCCACATCCGATGATGGCAACTCCGATTTCCTTCATTTTTTTATTCGATTGGATATTTGAGCCGGGCGGAGACTATGTCAGAGCGTACCGGCGTGCAAACACTGCCGCTGGTTTATCCCAAAATATCCACTCGAGCCAGCGCGTAAGGGAGCAGCTTCAACTCAATCTTGCCCGAGACAGAATCCACCACGGCGCCGGCACTCTCGGCAAAGGCCCCCGGGTCGCGCATCGCCTCGACGGCGTTCGTTTCGTCCAGATAGCGAAGCTGCGCCCGGCAGGTGCCTGTCTTGATCTTCACTTCCTGCGGCTCGGCCAGGAAATTGGCGGCCAGGATCCGGCGCCGGTTTTGAGCATCCAGCACGGTTATCGCCTCGACCTGCAATGGATGGCTGGAATGCGTCGGGTAGAGGCGCTGATAATTCGCCATGTCCGCGAAGAGGTGATAAACAGGAAAGACACCGCCGGCCAGCGACCGGAACTTTTGCGGCAATGGCGAATCCGCCTCCCTTTCCATCACGCCGCCCCAGCCGGTCGTCTCGTAATAGGTAAGGCTATGCACGCCGCCGGTTGCCGCGAGGCGAGTGATGCTGCCCAGCGTCCAACCCGCTCCGAAGAGCGACATCTGTCGCGCATCCACGGCTGAGGGCAATTCTGCTTCGACGGGCATTTCGGCCGGCCGGTTGGGATTTGGATTGGATTGAGGCCGCAGTGTGATGGGCGAGATCACTGCCGGTCTGGGGGAAAATTCTCGCGCCGTGGCCACGGTGTCCGCCTGGGCCGCAAGGTTCTCGACAAGTGTGGTGTCGTCAAAGGCATGAACTTGCGGGCTGATGGGATAGCAGGGGAGGGCGGAAGCATCCGGGCGTGGCCGGTTCCGATTCAATTCGGCGAATGGCATGCGCGTCCCTGCGGCAAACAGCACATTCGGCGCGTATTCGCGAAGGGCTTGCCGAGCAGGGGCAATCCAGTTTTCGCCGGTGACGACTTCGCCTGTTTTGAAAATGAGCCAAAGCGCCACCTTGGGTTGAACGCGCTTCAGTTCGTCCAGAAAGGCCCGCAGTTCCGCTTGCGGGTCTGGACCCAACAGCAGCGAAAGGTGCAACGGGGCTTCGATGCGCCTGGATTCTTCGGCCGCTTGGCCGAGCTTCGGACTGAAATCTCCCGAGAGATCAAGGTCGGCCCGCAGATGGCCGAGCCTGAGCCGCTTGAGCCGATCCGCTTCCTTGCCTGTCAAAGGCCGTCCATGGCTGGCCATCGCCAATCCGATGGGCGGCCTTTGCAGAATGGGCGTCGTGGAAATGGAAAGTTGCGCTCCCCGGCCGAGGAGGACAGGCAGAATGCGACGCGCCGGCGCCGGCAGGCTGACCTGAACCGTCTGCTGAATCCGCGTGCCCTTCTCGATCCGCGCGGGGAAGGGAAGTTCGAGCGGCGTCGAGTAAGTCTTGAATGAGGCATCCGTCCAATTGCGCTGGTCCTCCATCTCGAACACGTCGCCTTCAAAGCGCACGGTCACTTTTTGGCCGGGCGCCGGCTCGTAAGTGATTGCCCGGATCCTTTCGAACGGTTGATGCGGCGAAATATGTTTCGGGAAAACGCCCTGCTCGGTCGCGCCGTCCGCCTTCTCGACAGTGCAAGGCTTCCCGGCGCATTCGATAATAGGATGAAGTGCCAGGAGGCCGATACGATTTCGCAAAAAGGCGGAGCGGGCTTCCCCTTCGAAGCGATAGGTCACAGTGCCTTGCGCGTCGCCGCTGATGGTGCCATGCCACAGGAAGTCGATCTCGCCGCGGAGGCATTCAGCGTCGAAGTCGATTTTAAAAGAGTCCTTTGCGGTACTCGCCTCCAGGTTGAGGATTTTCGGGGTGATGGTGTCCCAGTTTCGATCCCGCACGGCCCCGTAAAGAGCGCGCACCACCTCGTGATCGCCGAGGCGAAGGTGGCGAAGAAACCCACTCTCGGGCTGGAAAATCATCGTGAGCGGGCCGGCATTCAACTGGAGGGGCGCCGGCATTGTCTCTGCGCCTCCGCGGTGAAGAACTGTTTTCGGCAACATGGTTAAACAATGTGTGGCTGATGGGAGCCGGAGGACGGTTACGAGATGGCGATGTTGGCGAGGCGTGGTTCCCAGTGAGGCGGCATGAACGCCGCGGCCCGGACCGCCGGATTCATGGACCTCCCCGCCGTTTCAAGACCCGGGATGCTCAACATGTTTTGTCGAATGCGTTATGCGCGCGATTTTCGTTTCAAGCATTGGCTTTCTCAACGCGGATTTTGCGACGGCCAAGCCTGGCCAGCAAGCCATACCGGCCACTATCCGTCAGGACCGCAACGAAAATGATTCCACCCGTAACGAGAGGATACAAATAAGGGTCCACGTTCAGGATATTGAGGCCATTCTCGACCGTTTGAATTAAAACAGCGCCGAGAACGGTGCCGGGGAAGACTTTGCCTTTGCCGCCAAAAAGGCTGGTGCCGCCCAGAACGGCTGCGGCAATGGCTGCGAATTCGCGGTCCTTTCCAAACGTGGGCGAGACAGCCGGTGCTTGCGACAACGCCACAATCGCCGCAATTGCCGCGCAGCAACCCGAGATCACATAGACGCTGGCCAGCACCCAGCGGGTGCGAATGCCCGCCTTTCGCGCCGCTTCCAGGTCCGCGCCCACCGCATAGATCTGCCGGCCAAGCGGGGTGTGTTGCAAGAGGAGGTGCGCCGCCGCTGTCACGACCGCAAAGATCAAGATCGGCGTTGGGACACCCAGGAAACTCGAAGCGCCCAGGTCGTAAAAACTTTCCGGCAGATTCATGGCGCGGGTTTTCGTAACCCAGAGTCCGAAGCCGCGTCCCAGGTAAAGCGTCGCCAGCGTCACGATAAAGGCCATGATCTTCATCCGGACGACAAAGAACGCATTGAAAGCGCCCATGGCCGCGCCGATCAGCGGCATCAGCCCCAACACCAGCCAAAACGGAGCGTCGGAATAGATCAGTTTGCCTCCCGCAGCCGCGCAGACAAACATGACTGAGCCGACGGACAAATCGACTCCGGCCGTCAACAGGACGAAGGTCATCCCGACAGCGAGAATTCCCGTGCTGGCGGTTTGAATGAGAATGTTCCTCCAGTTCTGCAGCTCGAGGAACTGTGCCGATAACGCGCCAAAAATCAGGCAGACCACCACGAACAGCACCAGCGAAGCCTGGTTCAATAATGCGAACAAAAACCGGTTTGCCCCGGGGGATTTCACAAGTGTGGCGGGTGGAGCGAGCGCGGTTCCGCGCCTTCGAGGGCGGCTTTGAGAATTCGCTCCCGATCAAACTGGTGCGGCTCGATCATGTCTCGAATCTCGCCCTTGTTCATTACCAGGATGCGGTCGCACATGCCAATCAATTCCTCGATTTCGGACGAGATCATCAGAATGCCCGCGCCGCGAGCGGCGAGGCGATTGATCAGATGATAAACTTCGAACCTGGCCCCGACATCGATCCCGCGTGTCGGTTCGTCCAGGATAAGAATCTTCGGTTCGTTCAAGAGCCATTTGGCCAGAACCACCTTCTGCTGGTTGCCGCCGCTCAATGTTTTGACCGGTTGCGCGTCCCGGGCCGTTGGGCTGATGCGGACTGCTTCGCGCATGGCCCGGATATCGTTTGCGACCTCGCCGTTCTGAACGATTCGAAAGGGCGTGCGCGTCCGCTGAGGCAGCTTTACCAGGGCAATGTTGTCGGCAATAGCCGCCTCGATGCACAACCCTTCGGCGCGCCGATCTTCCGTGAGGAAGGCCAGACCGCGATCGACGCGCTGACGTGGCGTGAAGCGCGTGACCGGTTCGCCGGCAAGACGTATCTCGCCCTCCGCATGCGGATCGAGTCCGAAAAGAATTCTGGCCAATTCCGACCTTCCCGATCCCAACAAACCGGCCACGCCCAGCACTTCGCCGCCATGGAGTTGAAACGAGATGCGGCGGACAACCCCCGGCTGGGAAATATCCTTGGCCTCGAAAACAATCTCCGGCGCAACCGCGGTTTCGCGTTTGGGAAAAAGGGTTTCAATGGTCCGTCCCACCATCCGGGCGACAATCTGATCGATGGTAAAGTCGGCCCCGGGCCCGTGCGCTACCAGTTCGCCATCGCGCAGCACCGCCACGTCATCGCACAGGTCCTTCACATGCGCGAGGTTGTGCGAGATGTAGATCATGCTGATGCCGCGCTCGCGCAAACGGCGGATGATGGCAAAGAGCCGCTCGGTTTCGCGCGCGGCCAGGGAAGTCGTGGGTTCGTCGAAGATGATGATGCGGGCATCCAGATTGAGCGCCTTGGCAATCTCGACAAGCTGCCGTTCGCCTGCTGAGAGGGCTTCGACGAGAGTATCCGGTTTGGAATCAAGTTCCACCTCCCCAAGGAGCTCCCGGGTGCGTTCGCGGATGCTTCGCCGGCGAATGAAGGGCAACCACGGCGCGACCCGCGGAAAGCCTCCAATGAATATGTTCTCCGCAATCGTCAGGTTGGGGAACAGGTTCAACTCCTGATGAATGAAGGCCACGCCGCGGCCTTCGGCCTGCCGTGGTGAACCCGGCGCGAAAGGCTCTCCAAAAAGCATCATTTGGCCGGCATCCGGAGCGAGGTTGCCGCCCAGGATATTCATGAGGGTGGATTTGCCCGCACCATTCTCGCCAACCAGACCGAGAGCGGTGCCGCTCCGCACCGCAAAGCTTACATCCGCGAGCACCTTCACGCCGAAGAAGCTCTTTTCGATGGCCAGGAATTGGAGCGCGTTTTCAGGCATCTTGATTATGACGCGGAAAGCAGCTTGTTGCGGGCGGCGTCCAAGACGGCGGCCAGGAGGATGACGGCGCCCTTGACCATGGTGATGAAAAAGAACGAAAGCCCCATCAGGTTCAGGCTGTTGTCGATCAATGCCAGAAAGAGCACTCCAAACACAGTCCAAATCACTTTGCCTTTGCCGCCGTAAAGGCTGGTCCCGCCAATGACCGTAGCGCCCACAATGTCGAGCAGCGACGTCCGGGCCATTTCCGGATCGGCCGTCTCGAGGCTGGCGGAGAAAAGAATGGAGCTAAATGCTGCAAAGAGGCCGCTGAGCGCATAGGTGAAGAAGACGACACGGGTGACCGGCACGCCGGAGATGAGCGCCGCCCGAGCGTTGTGGCCGATGGCGTAAAGCCAGCGGCCGTAGAGCGTGCGGCTCAAAAGGAAATGCGCGCCGGCAATCACGCAAGCTACCAATCCAAGCTCGAGCCAGAAGTTGCCGGCAATGATCATGAACGATTCCGGCAAGCCAAAGATTTTTCGGGACTGTGTAAACCAGATGGCGAAACCACTCCCGACCATCATGAGTGTGAGAGTGGCCATGAATGCAGGGATGCGCAGCAGGGCCACGTTCACGCCGTTGATGCAGCCCAGGACGCCGCCGAGAACCAGCATGGCGGCGACCGCGGCTGGCGTGGCCATTGGACTGCCGCCCAAAAGACCTGCTTCCGCGCTCATGATCCGCCCCCCAACCACGCTGCAAAGCGCGATGATGGCAGTGATGGAAAGATCGATGCCGGCCGTGAT
>CAZCUL010000232.1:0-8268 GCA_964501475.1 uncultured Verrucomicrobiota bacterium
TCAGGAGCGGCCACCCACGCTTTGCGTGAGCTACACATGAAAGAAACTTTCTAGGGCGGGGTCGTGGTGCCATTCTTGTCGTCTCTGGTGATTGGCTAGCTATGACCGTCGACTCAATGGCGCACTGCGGCCAGCCTCGGATTGAACTCGTACAGCAACAGAGAGTTCCCACCGGAGTTTCTTAGAAGAGTCAGGAGAGGCAGGCGAGGAACTATCTTGACGCCGCCCCGGACCGCGGCGATGCGCAAAGCACACTGGCCGCAGCGCCTTGGACATCCAAACAATCTTCAGGATCCTTCAACCCCTTCAGCTCTTTTAGCGCGCTGCGGCGGTCTTTCAGGCCGAGCCGCGCTTCCTCGGGCGGTCCGCGCAGACATCGTGGAGGCAGCTCGCCGGGGACGGACCCGCCCTGCGGCATCAGCGCCTGTCCGCGCGAGAGTAAAATTCGCCTGCTTCTTGAATCGATCCACCGTGTAGGGTTCCACGCGAACGGTCTCGCCCAGTTTAATAATTCGCCGCCGCCGCCTCCCGCGCAGTTGACAGCGTTTCGCATCGAACTCGTAAAAGTCATCCTGAAGCGTTGAAACCCTTACCATCCCGACCAGGCCCAGTTTCTTGAGCTCGACAAAAAAACCGAAATTCCGGACTTCGGTCACGGTCGCCTCATAGACTTCGCGCCGGTTGCTCTTGATCTGGCGTTCGAGGTGAGAGAGCAGCTTGATGGTTTTGCTGTCCTGTTCGGCGTCGTCGGAATTGCGTTCGGTAAATGAGATGTGGTCGGTCACCTGCATCAAGGCCTCGCGCGCCAAACCGGTTTTATCGAACAAGGCGCGGTGCACGATCAGATCGGCATAGCGGCGGATCGGGGAGGTAAAGTGGGTGTAATCCTTCTTGGCCAGCCCGTAATGGCCGATCGGCTCGATGGAATACCGGGCTCGTTTCAGCGACCGGAGGAACGATATTTTGAGCGCCTCCCCGGCCGGGTGGGTCTTCAGCTTCTGGAGCAGCTTTCGCACTTCGTCGATTTTGGCCAGGTTGCCGCAGGTGATGCCGTGGCCGAGGAGTTCCTGCCGCAATTCATCGAGCCTTTCCAGGTCGGGCTGTTCGTGAATGCGATAGATGGCGGATCGGTGCAATTTTCGCAGCCGCGCTCCGACCGCTTCATTCGCCAAAAGCATGAACTCCTCGATGAGCTGGTGCGAAATATCGTTCTCCACTCTCTCGACCCGATGGAGGTAACCCTTGTCATCAAGCCGCACTTTAAATTCCGGGAAATCCAATGCCAGCGCGCCCGCTTCCATTCGTCTGCGGCGAAGGCGTTGGGCCAGCCGGTTGGCCTGATGCAACATTTCTTCAATCCTGCCCTGCGGACGCCGCTGCAGAATGCCGAACGCTTCGCGATACGTGAAGCGCCGCTGGGAATGGATCACCGCCTGATAAAACTCGGCGCGCAATACCCGGCCATCGTTGCTCAGGAGGAACTCGACGCATTTGGTCAGCCGGTCCACGTTTGGTTTGAGGGAACACAAACCGTTGCTCAACTTCTCCGGCAGCATCGGAATGACCCGATCCACCAGGTAGGTGGAGTTGCCGCGCCGGCGGGCTTCCTTGTCCAGCGCTGTGGCCGGCCTCACGTAATGCGACACATCGGCGATGTGCACCCACAGCTTCCATTGCGGGCCCGCCGGTTCGACGCAGATGGCGTCATCGAAATCCTTCGCATCGTCCGGATCAATCGTGATGACCTGTTGCTTGCGGCAGTCACGGCGCCCTTTCGCCTCCTCCGGCAAAACGGAATCGGGAAAGTCTCCGGCTTGCCGGAGCGTCTCGCGCGGGAATTCGGACGGCAACCCGTACTGTTGCAGGATGGAAAGCATCTCGACGTCCGGGTCGTCCGGTTCGCCGAGGGTTTTAACGATGCGGCCTTCGGGATTCGTGTGACGCGAAAGCCATTCCTCCAATTCGACCACCACTTTTTGCCCGACCCTGGGCGGCGGTTTCAAATTCCGGTCCGGAGCTGGAACGTAAATGTCATGGGGAATCCGCGGATCGTCGGGAACGATGTAAAAGAACTTCTTGCTGCGTTGGAGCGTGCCCACGACCCGGTTGCGCGCCGATTCCAGAACCCGAATGACTTTGCCGCGCGACTCGACCACGTCTTCGGACCGCTTCACCGGCGGCCGGGTGTCGCGCCGGACCAGCACGCGATCGAGATGCAACGCTGTGGCCGTCGCTTCCACCGGAATCACGATGCGAGGCAGCCGGGGATCATCCGGCTGCAGGATGCCTGCGCCGGAACGATTCATCATGATGCGCCCGGGAATCAGGTCCGCATCCGCCGGCAGTGCGTAGCGGTTTTGGCGGATGCGGGCAATGCGACCCGTTCGTTCCAGGCGCTGCAGGAGTGTGTCGAAGGCGGAACGTTGTTTCGGTGGAACGGCCAGCCGCTTTCTTAACTCATGATCATCGAGAGGGCTATAGCCGGGCTGCGCGAGCAAACGAAGAAGATCTTCTTCCCAATTCATAGGTGTTGCGGAATTTTGCGTGGTTTCTTGCCTTGGAGTCTTTCAAATTACGGAACCACTTCCGGCTGCGCCTCGATCCGGATCTGGTTGTCGCCGGCAATCTGGTCGATCCTGGAGAGGACCGCCTGCACATCTTCACCGGACAAAATCGAGAAATCGATGGTAAAGCGACGGCTTTCGCCCGGTTCGAGTTTCGGCACACGCCCTAGCTGCCGTTCGATGCGGCGGTTGTAGGGAAAGCCCGTTCCGGGTTCAAGCCCCGTCACGTATCCCGCTTCGGTGGCCGCCAGATTCTTCCACAGGGTCAGGTAGGGGAGTTGGTCCACCGAAAACGTCATCGAGACAGCCTGGTCGGCGGCGGCGTTCTGAAGCAGGATGGTGGTTTGGCCGTCGGCATCCGCCAGGGGATGGAGGCAATATACTTGTTCGATGAAGCCCGCGGTGGGCCCGCTGTATTCGCTGAATTGCTGAACGCCTTTGGCCGCATGAGCGTTGAACGGAGTCACCTGTTTCAGAGCGGCCACAAACCGGGAACCCTTTTGCAAGAGCGGCGGGCCATAATTCGCATGGTAAATGATCTGGAACTCCTGCTCGTCCGCGCCGCGATTGGTAAGAGTGTCATCGATTTGGAACGAGCTCGATCCCGGTTCAGTCGAAATCTCCGTCCAAAGTTCCAGTTGCGGGCCGTAAAACATCCGCTCATCGACGCGCCCGCGCACCCGGATGCGGTGGGGCGGTTCGGGATCGACGACTACCTCGACCTCCGAGGCCGGAATGTTCCCGATCTTTCCATGCAGCGTCAGGTCCATCTCCGCCTCTTCGCCCACGTTGTTGGTGAACCTGTCCCGGCCTGGATGTCCGGCGAACTCGATCCCGCAACGAACCATCCACTCGTTGAACCCCTCCAGCCATCCCGTCCCGGCGCGGTTGCGCAGGTTGATCAATTTCGGGTGGACGACCTCTTTGACCGGCGAGTCCCAACCCAGCCGGATATCCCCCTGGCGCACCTCCAGCACACTCATGCCGCGGGTAGGGATGACGGTGAACTGCAGCCTGCCGTTATCGACGACGATGATCTCCACCCCTTCCTGTTTGCCGCCGTGAAGGGTTTCCTTGCGCACCGAGAAGGAGGCGTCGCGCCCCAAGCCAAAATCGCGTTGTGTCGCCTTCCAATTCTGCACCTGGATATTCTGGCTGGCGCTGGTCAGCACTTTGCAAAACGGCTCGGCAGCGCCGGCGGAAAGGGTCGCTCCAGCAATCATTGCGGCAACGGTTCTAAGCATGGTGACTAAATCCAACTAAGCTGGCTGCGCCGATTCTGGCCGGGCCTGAGGATGATGGCAATGCGAAAGGGCCGGCTCTGTCCGATTAGTTGCTTCCCTTCATCAATGCCAGATAAAAATCTTCCAGGGTCTGTTCGTGACGCGCTACTTCGTAAACCGCCCGGCCTTCCTCGACCAGCCTTCGCACCAATTGATCGACCCCCACACCGTCGCGAAGGCAGACGAATTGGCCGTCGCGCGAGTCTGAAATGAGACTTTCCTCCCGCAGCAGGCGGGTCGCGGCCTCGAAATCATCCACCCCCAGCCGCAGCCAGCCCTCCCGCCGCCGCACCTCGGCCAGCGATCCTTCAAAGACTTTCCGGCCCTGGTTCAAGACGGCGATTCGGGTGCAAAGCTGTTCCACTTCGCTCAGCAAATGTGACGAAAACAAAATGGTCAGTTTCAGCTCGCGATGCAGGCGCAGCACCGTTTGGCGCATCTCATGAATGCCTTCGGGGTCCAACCCGTCGCTCGGCTCGTCCAAAATCAGAAGCTTCGGGTCCGGCAACAGCGATTGCGCCAATGCCAGGCGCGCCCGCATCCCATGCGAATAAGTCTTCACCGGCGATTGCTCGCGCCCCGTCAACCCCACCCATTCCAGCACCTCTTGAATGCGTTGCCGGGACGTAGGCGCCGTGTAGCTCGCCAGAATTTCAAGGTTCCGCCAGCCGCTCAGATAATCATAGAAAACGGGCGATTCGAAGATCGCGCCCACTTTGTGGAGGGCGCGGCGACGGTCGGCAGTGACATTGAATCCGCAAAGCCGCACCTGCCCTGAGCTGGGCCACACCTGCCCGAGCATCATGCCAATAGCCGTGCTTTTCCCCGCACCGTTATGGCCAAGCAGGCCGAAAATCTCGCCTTCCGGGACGCGCAGACTCAATCCATCCACCGCCAGGCGGCTCCCAAAACGCTTACTGACGTTTTCCAGGGCGATCATGGCCTGCGATTTATGCGGAGCCCGCGAAGAATGGGACCGGCGCCTCGCCTGTCCCCGGCGCGAATCCTTGTCGGGCGCTCTCGAAGAAAACCGCGCTCCTGAACAGGCCACACGCCTGTTCCGCTTTGGCCGCATTCGAGTGACACGCTTCCATGCAAAGCCTTAAACCGGATTCGGGAGCCGATGGGTCGGCACCGGTTTGCCGGGCCGGAAATGTTCCAAATGCCGCATCTCCGTCTTCAACTCCGGTTGCTTCGCGTTCAAAGCCTGCAACGAATCCTCCAATGCCTTCTTCAAAACATCCGGGGCGATCTCAGCGCGAAGGTTGATGATGAGTTGGCCGTTGGAGACCGGCTCGGCGAGTTCCTGGGACAGCTCGGGCACGTAATCGTTGCGGACCAGGTTGATGACCGCGATATCCCCAAAATCCTCGTCCGGACTCAGGGTCATTTTCAAATGGGCCACTTCAGCTCCGGCGCTCGCGAGCCGTTTCTGCAGTTCGCCGGCCAGCAGACGCAGTGTTTCGTTCCCGTCCCACTCCAGTTCGCTCGAAAGCTCGACAGTGGCGTTGAGCCAGCCGAGCAACGCCTCGCCTTCGGCATAGATTTCGTAATCCACGTCCATGGCCACGCGCGCCGGCTGCTCGCTGGTTGCAATCCGTTCGAACCATTTGTCCAAGCCCGCCCCTGTGCGCGCGGACACGTTGAACAGTTCCGCCTGGGGAAACTCGGACGCCAACCGATCCTGCAGTTCGGCCAGCGGACGTTCTGCGATGGCGTCGCATTTGTTGATGACGATCAGGTCCGCTTCCTGAAGTTGCTTGCGATAGATGTAAAGGACCTTTTCCGAAAACTTGCCTCCACTCTCCAGACCGAAGATGCGGCGAGCGCGGATCGGATCCACCAGCACGCTCAACGGCGCGATGGAAAAGTCGTTCCCGTAAATCCGCCGCAACGGGTAGGTGACGGTAGCCACCAGATCCGTGCAGCTTCCCACCGGCTCCGCAATGAAAACGTCTGGCCGCGTCTGCGCCGAAAGTTTTCGGGCGGCATCGAGCAGCGAATTGAACCGGCAACAAAAGCAGCCTCCGGCAATTTCCTCGGTGGCGAACCCGCGCGAAGCGAGCAATGCCGTATCGACCAGTTGCTCGCCCTGATCGTTTGTGATCAGGCCCGCGCGCGCGCCGCCCGCGGTCAGCCGCTCGGCCAGACGCAGCACGGAAGTCGTCTTTCCCGCTCCCAAAAACCCGCCGATCATGATGTAGCGCGCCTGCATAAAATTACTCGCCCGACTTCTGTTGTTCGAGAATGCGGTCGATCGTTTGGTCCAGGATCGCCTTGTAAGCCCCGACATCGACGCACCGCGCGTCTGGCTGGCCACGCACCGCGTAGAGCCACCCTTCCACGTAGGGATCTTTGCTGATCAAAGCGATCTTCTCTTTCAAAACCGGATTAGAACCGAGAAAGTGCCCGTCGGCCACGCAGAAAACGTCGGAAATCGCCTTGAACCCCTCGACCCAGCCGATGATTTGGCCCGGCGCGACGCCTGCGTCCGGCTCGATTTCGAACCCGTGATCGACCATTTCGCCCAGCATGCGAGTGGCAAATTTTGTCAGCCCAACGCGCCAAACGTCTCCAGCCTGCCGCCCGAACCAGAAGTGGGAGGGGCTATAAAGATAGTCGAGCGGCAATTGCGTGACGAAACGCGACCGCTTGTAATGAAGCGATTTTGGCCGGACCGATCCCATGAAACTGGAGCAAAGTAGCGGCGCAGGTTCTCGCTTGGCAAGGGAAGTCGGTCAGCAAGCCTTGCCCCGCCGCTGACTTTTAGACATCGAGGTCGGCCCCGACCTCACGACATTATTCAATGCGGTCGCATCATCATTTGTCCAAGGTCAATCCTGGCGCTTGAGGGGCTGGCGCGGGTTCACGGAGAAAAATCCGGCGGGAAAGTGGCGAGAAAGAATTTTGTTTTCACGGCGTCCTTGTCCGGGTATCTATCCGGGCTGTGAAAGGTGCGGTTCCCGAATTCCAAGGTATTCTCAAGCGCTATTTCGGCTTTGATTCGTTTCGGCCTCTGCAAGAGGAGATCATTCGCGATTCGCTCGCCGGAAAGGATGTGTTTGCGGTGCTGCCGACCGGAGGCGGCAAGTCTCTTTGTTTTCAATTGGCGGCCCTGGCCCGCCCCGGCCTGGCGGTAGTGGTTTCACCTTTGATTGCCTTGATGAAGGACCAGGTGGACGCTCTGCAAGCCGCCGGCATTCGGGCCACCTTTCTCAATTCCTCCCTGGCAGCCGGTGAATCCCGACCGCGCCTGCGCGGACTGCACAACGGCGAGTTTCGCCTCCTCTATGTAGCCCCGGAAAGGTTGATGCTTTCAGGCTTTTTGGAGGACTTGAAGCGGTGGCAGGTCAATCTGTTCGCCATCGACGAGGCGCATTGCATTAGCGAATGGGGGCACGATTTCCGGCCCGAATACCGCCAGATTTCCACGTTGCGCGGACATTTTCCCGATGTGCCGTTGATGGCATTGACGGCGACGGCTACCGAGCGTGTCCAGCGCGATATCGTGGCTCAACTGCACCTGCGCGCCCCCGCCTGCTACGTAGCGAGTTTTAACCGGCCGAATCTCACCTACCGCGTTGCCGGCAAAAGCGGCGCGTACGGACAGGTGCTCGGGTTCGTCCGGGAACGGACGCGCGAAAGCGGCATCATCTACTGTCAGGCGCGCAAAACTGCCGACAGTCTCGCCGCCAAACTCAGTTCCGATGGCATTCCGGCGGCCCCGTATCACGCCGGCATGGAAGCGCCCGATCGCACCCGGAATCAGGAAGCCTTTTTGCGGGACGAAGTGCGCGTGGTCTGCGCCACCATTGCCTTTGGCATGGGCATCAACAAGCCGAACGTGCGGTTTGTCATCCACTACGATTTGCCTAAGAACATCGAGGGTTATTATCAGGAAACCGGACGCGCCGGGCGGGACGGCCTGCCCGGCGAATGCCTCCTCCTCTTCAGCCCTGGCGACCGCATCAAATATGGGCAGTTCATCGATGAAAAGCCCGACCCGAAGGAGCGCGAAATCGCCCGCGCGCAACTCGAACAGATGATTCACTACGCCGAGTGCGCCACCTGCCGCCGGGCTTACCTGTTGAATTATTTTGGCGAGGTCTTTCCGACGGGCGATTGTCAGGGCTGCGATAATTGTCTGGCTCCGCGCGAAACCTGGGATGGCACCGTCGCCGCGCAAAAGTTCCTTTCGTGTGTTTATCGCATCCGTGAAAGAAGCGGGTTCGGCGTCGGCATCCAGCACGTGGTGGAAGTATTGTCCGGCGCCGATACGGAGAAAGTCCGCAAATGGGGCCACCAGCAAATCTCCACCTATGGCATCGGGACCGAACACAGCCGGAGCGAGTGGTCGGCCATCGGACGAGAGTTGGTGCGGCTCGGTTTGCTGCGCCAGAACAGCGACAAGTTCAACGCCC
>CAZCUL010000233.1:0-4454 GCA_964501475.1 uncultured Verrucomicrobiota bacterium
TCTGCCCGGAAGCGGCCATCATGTTCCCGAAATACAAGGCCGGGCCCATCAACGGGGATGTGGTCAGCAATGCCGATCTCGAACGGGAGAAGATGAAAGTGGACATCTCGGCCCTGCTCGGCGGAGACGTTTACGCGATGCTGCGCGACCGAAGCGAGAAGGCCCGGTCGCGGTTTTCCAAGGAGCGCGACTCGAACAAGGCGCTGAACGAACGGCAGAAGTGCCTGACCAAGCTGGCGCAGACCGGCGACATTCCGGCGGAGGTTCTGATGAGCCTGCCGTCGCCGGAGGAAATCGCCCGTCGCGCTGAGGAAGCGAAAGGCAAAGCGCAGGCGGCGATCAATGCTGCCCGCAAAACGGCTTAGGTCCCAGCATGGAGAATCAGGTTATTTTCCGGACGATTGAGGAGATTCGGCAGCAATGCCGGTTTGCCCAGTTTGCCTGGCAGAGTTTACGCAGCAGCCTGCACGCGATGGATTCGGAAAAAACTTTCTTCTACGTCCAGGCTTTTCTCTCCCACGCGCATAATGTCTCGCGGATGCTTTGGCCCGCCCGCCCTGAATCCATGGCGCGGGGGGAGAAGTTACGCGGCGAATTGAAGTTCACCGACGATTCGCCGCTGCGCCTGGGCGGGTTTCGGAGCCAGCTCGAGGATGTGGACGAGCGCTTCGAGGATTGGCTGGCCGATCCGGACCATCGGAATTACGTGGACATGAATCTCATGCCGCTTGGGACGATTGCTGATTTCAAGCCGGACAAGTTTCACCGCAGCCTCGATCCGGAGCATTTCCATTGTCATTTGCGCGGAGCCGAATGCGACCTGCGAAAGATTTCGGACGAATTGAAGCGCGCCGAGGCTGCCGTGCAACGCTGGCTGAAGACGCATAGCCCCTGGTAGCCTTGATCAGAGCGATGACTGCCATCACCAGGCCAACTGAGCGTATTTCGCCCGAGGACTACCTCAAGGGTGAGCGGCAGTCGGAGGTCCGCCATGAGTATGTGGATGGCTGCGTCTGGGCGATGGCCGGAGCAAGCGCGGATCATAATCGAATCGTGGCGAACCTTTTGGCCGCCCTGCATTCGACTCTGCGCGGCGAGCCCTGCGAGACCTTTGTCAACGACATGAAGGTGAAAATTCCGCCGGGCTTCGCGGATGCCTTTTATTATCCGGACGTGATGATCGCTTGCGACCCTGCCGACGATGCGAAGTATTATCGGGAACGGCCCTCGGTTATTTTCGAGGTGATCTCGCCGGACACCGAACGAACCGACCGGCGCGAGAAAGCTATTGCTTACCGTCAGATTTCGGCGATGGAGGTTTATGCGCCGGTCGAACAGGATCGCATGGCGGTGACGGTTTTGCGCCAGGCCGATACCGGATGGGAGAGTGAGCTGCTGGAAGGGCCGAATGCCGTGATCGCCCTTCCCGGGATCGGCCTCGAACTGCCGCTCAAGCAAATCTTCGAACGCACCGCCGCGGCCGGCGCACCGCCTCCGCAGGGTTCTCCGGACTGATTGCCATGTTTCCATCGCTTGCCATTCGCATACTGCGCACCACGGACCCGCGGCTTCTTTGGAAGTTTTGCTGGAATTTCGGAGTGAAAGGAATGTTGTCGGTGGAGAAGTTCAAGCACCGCATTCGGCGAGGCGAATATTTTCCGCCGTTTCTTTACCTCTCGATTGTCAATTCCTGCAACCTCCGCTGTCAGGGTTGCTGGGTCGATGTGGAAGAAAAGGATGCCATCGACCTCGAGACGTTGAATCGCACCATTACGGACGCGAAACGGCATGGCAACGCTTTCTTCGGCATCCTGGGCGGAGAACCGTTCATGCATCCGGAGTTAATGGATGTGCTGGCGTCTCATCCGGACTGCTATTTCCAGATTTTTACCAACGGCCAGTTCATTACCGAAAGGGTGGCGAAGCGCCTGCGGGAACTGGGCAATGCCACCCCGCTTATCAGCATAGAAGGGCGTGAAATAACGAGCGACGAACGCCGCGGGAAAAAGGACGTTTTCAACAAAACGCTGCGGGGTTTGGAGAACTGTCTCCGGGAAAAGCTTCTGACCGGCGTGGCCACCAGCGTTTGCCAATCGAACATCGACGAATTGCTTACGGAAGATTGGTTGCGCGAACTGATCGCCAGGGGTGTGCATTACGTCTGGTATCACACCTATCGTCCGGTGGGGCCCAAACCGAATTTTCAACTGGCTCTGCGTCCCGAACAGCTCGTGCGGGTACGACGCTTTGTCACGGAGATGCGGGCCCGGGTTCCGATTGCGATCATCGACGCGTATTATGATCACCGCGGCGAGGCGCTTTGCCCGATGAGCACCGGGATCAGCCATCATATCAGTCCGCGCGGCGATATCGAGCCTTGCCCGATCATCCAGTTCGCCGTCGAGACGATTCGTGATGAGCGGGGCATTTTTGCGACGATGCGCGACAGCGCGTTTTTAAAGGATTTCCGGGAATTGAGCGCTGGGGAGACCCGGGGTTGTGTGGTTCTGGAGCGGCCCGGCCTGGTCAAGGAACTGGTGCTGAAACATGGGGCGCGAGACACGACTGCCCGCGGGACCGCCATGGCCGAACTTGAAGCCATGACTCCGCGGTTTAGCCAATGGCTTCCCGGCCAGGAAGTTCCCGAGAAGCACTGGATGTATAAGTTGGCAAAGAAATATTGGTTTAACGATTTCCAGGCATACGCCCGGGCCGATCATGCGGTGGCCGCGCGTTCCAAGGCAACGGAACTGGTGGCTCGCGAAAAGGAAGGGGAAGGCGCCCCGGCTATCCAGGTTGGCTAGTCTAGCGCTTCGCAAACGATCGCCGCTCAAATCCCCGCCACCGCCGGCGACAGCCGTCACGGCTTGGTTTCAGCAAGATTATCAGATTCGAGATTGTAAATCAGGGCTCGACCCTTGGGTATTCAACCGCGATACTTCGTTTCGGAACGCGACTTTGTTGAATAATTGAGTTTTGGAGACATCTGAAGAAGTATGCAGCCCATCCCCTTGAAACCCGCAGGAAGCTTTAGTCCTGTGTCGGTGCCCCGGCACGCGGTGCAGCAGCGTTTTCGTCAGCCCAAGCACAACATCCCGCAAACGCCGCAAGAACGAAACCGGGTCCTCCAGTTCATCCGCCACTATGTGGCCGAACACAACCCGGTGCCGCCCGTGCCGACTGATGAACTGAAGGTGCACGCGGATCGTGTCGTGGAGGTGCTGCAATGCGATCCGGTTTATCGGGACTACATCGGGGTGCTGATCAATAACGAGATGTGGCGGGAGACACTGGCGCAGGTGCCGTTTGAGCGGCGGCTGCTTCTTTTGCCGAAGTGTCTTCGCGTTGAAAGCAAATGCCCTGCGCCGTTCGATGAATTCGGCCTGCTCTGCAAACAGTGCGGACTCTGCACCATCCAGGACCTGCAGAGCGAAGCCGAGAAACTTGGCTACGCCGTGCTGGTGGCGGAAGGATCGGCCATCGTCATGTCCCTGATCCAGACGGGTAAAATCGAAGCGATTGTGGGAGTGAGTTGCCTGAGCGTTTTGGAACGGGCCTTTCCCTATATGGAAGCGGCGGCAATTCCAGGTGTCGCCATTCCGCTGCTCCAGGATGATTGCATCGACACCACGGTGGATTTGGACTGGGTCTGGGAGGTGATTCATCTGAGCAGCGACGACCGGACGCGCCGGCTCGACCTGAGCGCGTTGCGGGATGAAGTGGACTTCTGGTTTACGCCGGCGTCGCTCGACTTGATCATGGGCAATTCCGAAGGCGAGACGGAAGGAATTGCGCGCGACTGGCTGTTGCGAGCCGGGAAACGGTGGAGACCATTCCTGACCGTGGCCGCGTATCAGGCGTTGCGGGAAAGTCCGGGCGCGCCCTTGCCCGAGGATATCCGAAAAGTGGCGGTGGCAGTGGAGTGCTTTCACAAGGCGTCCCTCATCCACGACGACATCGAGGACAATGACGACGAGCGTTATGGAGAAAAGACATTGCACGCGGAGCATGGTGTGGCCGTGGCGTTGAATGTGGGCGATTTGCTGATTGGCGAAGGGTATCGGTTGATGGCCTCCTGCAAAGCGCCGGCGAAGCAGAAAGCCGAGATGATTTTGGCGGCGTCGGAAGGCCAGCGGCAGCTTTGCCGGGGACAGGGAGCGGAGCTTTGCTGGGCGCGAAAGCCTGAGCCTCTGACCTCGCCTCAGGTTTTGGATATCTTCCGCAAGAAAACCGCCCCGGCATTTGAGGTGGCGTTGAAGGTGGGGGCGCTTTACGCATTCAGCCCGGCAGCGGACCACGAACGGGTTGGCGGGAACGGCCGCGTTTCGTCCTGGGATTACGAAGAAGTGGAGGGAGTGCTGGCGAAATACAGCGAAGCTCTTGGGATCGCTTATCAGATTCGTGATGACCTCAGTGACCTTGGAAGCAAGGGGGAGACGAATGATATTGCAGCG
>CAZCUL010000234.1:0-2501 GCA_964501475.1 uncultured Verrucomicrobiota bacterium
CGGCTGGCTCTATAAACGCCGCAGACCCCTTCAGTTCGCCGCCGCCTGTTGTGCCTCTTTGATCGTCTCCAGCGGCACCGGCAGGAAAGTGTGGATTAATTCGCCCTTATCGCCGTCATAAATCCGCACTTTCCCGTCGAAGCCGGCCGTCATCACCCGGCCATTCTCCGGATGGAAGGCAATGGCAAAGATGGCTCCTTCATGACCCTTCAAAGTTGCCACCCGCTTGCCATCGCTCTCGTACAATCGGACCTCCGACGACGCGCCCCCGACGGCGATTCGTTTGCCGTCCGCGCTATAAGCGACGTTGTAAACCGGGCCCGGAAAGCGTTCCAACTCCTTCACCAGATTGGCGTCGTTGTTGGCGATGGTGCGCCCCTGATTGTCCGAAATCTTGTAGATGCGCACCCCGCCATTCTCGCCGCCGTAAACCACTGTGTCCTCCTTCGGGTGCCGGGCCATGCAAAAGACCGGCTCGATCAGCTTGTTGATGTCATCGATGAACTGACCGCTTTGAACGTCGATCAGTTTCAGAGCTCGGTCCCGGCTGCCGCTTAAGATACGCTGGCCATCCAGGGTAAAAGTCGTTCCGAATACCCAGTCGCTGTGATTGTCGAACTTGAGCAACTCCTTCCCGTCTGCCACAGCCAGAATGCGCACCGTTTTGTCCGCGCAACCGACCGCCACCTTCGTCGCGTCGGGCGAAAAGGAGAGTCCGTAGATCGAGTCCGGGGAAACCTTAAATGACCTGACCAACCCATTCGTGGCCCTGTCCCAAAGCTGAATTTCACCAAACCTCGCCGGGGCGCTACCTGCGATTCCGAGCAGTTTTCCGTCCGGCGAATAACAGATTGAATCGATCCGCGGCGATTCGCCAACCAACCGCGCCAGAAGATTCGAGCCATCCGCGCTATGGAGCAAGACCTCGTGATAACCGGCAACGGCCAGCGTCTTTGCATCGGGCGCAAAAGCCAGCGTGGAAATCACCGGCAGCGCATGATAAACCGGCGGCGTGTCGAGCTTAAAGGAGCCGGCGCCGGCGGGAGTATCGTTCGTGGCGCCCTCTTCAATCCAGCGCGCGATCAAGGCCACCTCCCCTTTGCTCAACGGGTCCCCATCCTCCGGCATGACTGGTTCATCCCCGCTGATCTGCTCGATGACCAGGCTGGCCGCCGGTTCGCCAGGCTTGAAGGCCGAGCCGCTCTTGCCGCCTTTGTGAAAAGCCTCGTAAGTGGTCAGATCGAGCTTGCCTTTGAGTTTGCCCGGATGATGGCAGCCATTGCAACTGCGCTTCAGGATCGGGACCACTTCGTGATAAAAGCTCACGGGCCTTTCCCCGGCGCAAAGGGTCGCAGCGCCGGGAACAAACAATAGGATCGCCGGGACGCTGGCGATTCCAAAAAACCTCAATATGCTCATGTTTGAAACGACTTTCAGGGACGGCTGACGGAGCTCGCGCAGTTGCCCTTTGCCGAGTGACGCTGAGGATAGGCTGGGAAAGCCACGGGTTCAAGGCTTTGGTTGCGGATCGATTTCGCGGGAACGGCGGCTTGGGACAGACAATCAGGCGATGAAGCGATGGGCGAGCTTTTGACAAGAGATGGCAGACCTGGATACTGGCAAGACAGACTTTTGGGTTGAACCGTCCGTAAGCTGTTTAGAGTCGCAATCGAGCCAGTAATGAGGCCACTCTGTTTTTATGTTCCGCCAGCACGAACAGGAATGATGAATTGATCTGAGCGGCACATTCAGACCCTTCCGTCCCACCGATTTTACTTTTGTTTTCCGGCCCTTTCCTGCATTGATCACGCCATCGCGAGCCGGGCGGTCGCCAGGGTGGGAAGACCGCGCTGCGTTTGGCCGGCAGACCAGGAATCGACATGGCGACGAAGCAGAATCCAGCAGCGGGCGGACATCCGCTTTGGCTCCGTTGCCTGGCACAGGCGGTGATCCTCTACGGTATCTGGCTGCTGCTGAGCGGGCATTATGACCCCTTTCACCTGGCCATGGGAGCGGTTTCGGTGGGATTGGTTTTGTGGCTCAACCGGCAGGGCCTGGTATCCCGCCGGACGCCTCCGGGCAGCCGGCTCAGGATCGGGCGTCTCTTACTTTATGTTCCCTGGCTCGCCTGGGAGATTCTCCTTTCGGGGATTTACGTGGCCCGGATCGTTCTATCGCCGCGCCTGGAGATTCAGCCAGCGCTCCTCCGCTTCAAAAGCCCCCAGCCCAACGATGTGGCGAGAGTGATTCTGGGCAACTCGATTACGTTGACCCCCGGAACCCTGACGATCGAAATCGTGCAGGATCAATTTCTCGTTCATGCCCTTACCGAAACCACCGCTTCCGGGGTCGTCGATGGCCGGATGCAGTGCCGCGTCGCCCGCCTTTTCGTCGATGACCCCGGCGAAACAGTGTTCGATGTAAAGACTTCGCGCTCCTGAACCGTGACCGGCTTTTTCATCTACTCAACTGTGATTTTGGCAGTGATCATCCTGCTGCCC
>CAZCUL010000235.1:0-8236 GCA_964501475.1 uncultured Verrucomicrobiota bacterium
CTGAAGAACACGGCCCCTTCTCCGACCATGGTCGTGGTCGCGGAAAAACCGGGCGAAAGAATTGGCCGCTATAAGCTGCTTCAGGAACTGGGCCAGGGCGGCTGCGGTGTTGTCTACATGGCGGAGCAGGAAGAGCCGATACGCCGCCGCGTCGCCCTCAAGGTCATCAAGCTGGGCATGGATACCAAAGAGGTGGTCGCCCGGTTCGAAGCCGAGCGTCAGGCCCTGGCCCTGATGGACCATCCAAACATCGCCCAGGTCATCGAGGCGGGCGCGACCGGTACGGGCCGGCCCTTCTTCGTCATGGAACTGGTCCGCGGGATTAAGATTACCGACTACTGCAATCAAGCCAATCTCGCCACCGGGCAGCGAATCGAATTGTTTCTCCAGGTCTGTCAGGCCGTCCAGCACGCGCATCAAAAGGGGATCATTCACCGCGACCTCAAGCCCTCGAACATTCTGGTCACGCTTCATGATGGCGTGCCGGTTCCAAAAATCATCGACTTCGGGATCGCAAAGGCAACGAGCGACCAGCGGCTCACCGACAAGACATTGTTCACCGCCTTCGAGCAATTCATCGGCACGCCCGCCTACATGAGTCCGGAACAGGCCGAGATGAGCGGACTGGGTGTGGACACGCGGACCGACATCTACAGCCTCGGCGTGCTCCTCTATGAGCTATTGACAGGGAGCACGCCCTTCGACGCCAGGCAACTGATGGCCTCGGGCCTCGACGCGATGCGCAAGACCATCCGGGAAAGGGAGCCGGTGAGGCCGAGCACGCGGTTGACTCAGGCGCTTTCCGCCCGAGAGGCGATCCGGAAGGATGCGGACGGCCCCGATGTTGAAATCAGCGGCGCTCTGACCAGCCGCGGTTACCGCCGGATGAAGGAGACAATCACGCTGCTCCGTGGCGATCTGGACTGGATCGTGATGAAGTGCCTGGAGAAAGACCGGAACCGCCGCTATGAAACCGCGAACGGTTTGGCGATGGATCTCAAGCGCCACCGGAACAACGAGCCGGTCGTAGCGCGTCCGCCCAGCACCGCCTATCGCCTTCAGAAGGCGTGGCGGAGAAACAGAGCTGTCTTTAGTTCGGCAATGCTGATGGCCGGGATCGTGATGGTCGCGCTGGCGTTCTCGATCTCGTCGTTCCTGAGTGAACGCAGGGCACGGATCAACGAGGCGGCGCAACGGCAGGAGGCGGAACAGCAGCGCCTGATCGCGACGGCCAGCGCCCTGGAAGCCACTGCACAGCGTGGTGTGGCCGAGCAAAACCAGGCGATCGCCGAGGAGAACGCGCGCCGGGCCCGGGTGAATCTCTACGCCGCCGATATGAGCCTGGCGCAAAGGGCGGTTCAGGCGAACAATTTTGGACGTGCCGCCCAGTTGATCGATCGTCACCGCCCGCAGGACGGTGAGGAGGACTTGCGGCATTGGGAGTGGCGATTTCTTTGGCAGCAGCTTCAGGGTGATGAACTCCATTCTCTGCCCGCGTTCGATCATCATGTGTTCTCCCTCGATCATTCGCCCGACGGTCGTCACCTCGCCATCGCGCTATACAACGGGCGCATCCAGATATGGGATTTGCAACAAAACCGGCGCCTCAGGGAGTTGGCTCCAGAATCGGAAGGCTCGGAAATGGCACGAATCGCCAAATGCCTTTACACCCCTGACGGCCAAACCTTAATCGCATACTCTGATCGCGCAGTGCGCCGCTGGAGTGCCCAAACCTACAACGAGGAACCTCCACTGAAGCCACCCGATTGGCTGACGGCCCGGTATGTTCGACACCTCGCCGTCTCGAGAGATGGCCGATACGTCGCCACCTACGGGGCATGGTTCGACGAGCAGAACCGGCGCGAGCGCGTCCTTGTCATGGCTTGGGATGCGGCGACCGGCGAGGCGCTCTGGACGCAGCCCGGCGCCCGCCTCACTGCCCACATGGGAACAGTCTGCTTCAGCGCCGACGCCACCAGGCTCTTTGTCGGCGAGGCCACCGGCCGCATCCGCCGCCACGACGTTGCTGGTGGTGAAATGGACGGAGACTGGTTGGCCCATGATGGACTTGGAATCACGGCGCTCGCGCTCTCGCCGGATGGCCGAATCCTGGCGTCGGGTGCGGGGTACACTTCCGGTGACATCAAGCTTTGGGACGCTGAAACGGGAGAAGCGATTGCGATCCTTTCCGGCCACAGCGGATGGGTCAGTGGGCTGGAATTCTCGGCTGACGGAAGCACGCTTGCTTCCGCCAGCGCCGACCAGACCGCGCGGCTCTGGGACATGAAACGGCTCAGTGGTCGCTCGGTCTTGAAAGGCCATCGCGAGGAGCTGTACGCCCTTTCCCTGAGCCCGGATGCTTCCACCCTCATCACCGGGTCCAAGGATGGAATTGTTTCGTTCTGGAGCACCCGGCCAAAGGTCGAGACCGGCCAATACGTGAGCCGGCGAATCGCCAGCGAGTCCTGCTTCAGTTCACCGGACGGCAAGGGCCTGTTTACCGCGAATGAGCAAGGACAGATCGTCGAACTCGATCCCATGACTCTGCAAGACCTCGGGGTGGTCCACCAATTCGGCACCAATGCATTCCTGACCTTCCTGCCCGATGCCGGTCTGATATTGGCAACCCAGCCCGCGGTTGGCACGAAGGTTTTCGATCTCAGAACGAGGCGGCTCGAACGAATACTGGACGGGATCGTCGCCCCAAGATACTCGCCCTTTGACGGACGGCTTTATGCGGTCCGGCTTGATCCTCCGGAACGCGTGGTTTGGGACGTGAACACCTGGGAGGTCGTCGCAACGTCCCCTCCGCTCCAAAGCATCAGGAGCCCGGTATTCTCGCCAGACAACCGGTTGATGGCGTGGGAATCGCGCAACGGCCGGGTATCCATCCTGGCGGCGGGTGGGAGCGGCGATCTCGTGCCGATCACTGAGTTCAAGGCACACAGACGATTTCTCAGCGGTCTTGAATTTTCACCAGACGGACGTTTGCTGGCCACGACGTCACAAACCGGCTCCGCCTACCTGTGGAGCGTCGAAAGCTGGACTCGGACGGCAACGCTGCGCGGACATGCCCGGGGCATTCATGGGGTGAGATTCTCCCCCGATTCCCGTCGCGTCTTCACCTGCGGCAGCGGCGCGGACGCAATCGTAATGTGGGACACAGCCAGCTACCAGGAAGTTATGACACTTGGCGCCGAGGGCAGTTTGTTTCGCAAGGTGGCTCTCCTTGAGGACGAATGCACCCTGATCGCGACGAGTTGGAACAATGGCTTTCCCGCTCTCCATGTCTGGCGAGCCCCGGCCTGGGAAGAGATCAACGCCGCAGAAGGGCGCCAGGAGCGGAAAAGTCGTTCGCCATAGAACCGAGACGAAGCGGTCCGAATACTCTCCCGGCCGCACCTCATCCCCGGCCGTTATCCTCTTCTGGCTGCCGGTTCACAATCGCTTCCACCTTCCCCGACCTGGACAGACGATCCACGTTCAACAGGCCGACGAAAACTCTTTGAGGGGATTTGTTCGCCCGCGTCGCATGAATGACTGAGGGGACGTAGCCCTTCAGAAACGGGGATCGGACACGGCCTTTAGCGGGCTTGGTCGGACCTCGAAGCAAAAAAACAACCAGTAAAAAAGAAAGCGAAACATAATATGAAAACCATCATCGGTCTGCGAATGGCAGTGATATTCCTGACAGCGGGTCTCGTCGGTCCGGCAGCGGCCGGCGGGAAGGTGCCGTTCAAGGGCAGCCTGGAAGGGAGTTTCACCACCACGATAGATCCCGGCCCTCCGCCTGTCGCGACCATCGTTCTCAGCGGCACGGGGAATGCGACTCACCTTGGTCGTTTCACCTATGAATTCCCGCACACTGTAAACTTCGGGATCGTGCCCCCAACGGGCGCCGGAACCTATACGTTTACCGCTGCCAACGGTGACACGGTTATCGCTGAGGGCATTGGGCACTCGACGCCGGTCGAACCCGGCGTGGTCTTCGTCGTGGAGGAGGCGGTCATCACAGGCGGTACAGGCCGGTTCGCTGGCGCGAGCGGCCAACTCACGATCGTGCGCCTGGTGTTCCAGACCAACGGCACGACCTTTGGGTCTTTTGAAGGAACCATCTCCTCCCCCGCTGCTGCCAGGAATCCGTGAATAACTCTACGAGCGGCCAATAGCGCGCTCCGCGTCCTGCCCAGGTGGTGCGTGACATGACGCGCGAATCCTCACCCCCTCTCCCATCCGATGCCATTGGATGCGGGGAGGGAAACACACTGGAGGCCGAAGGACGCGAGTTGAGAGTTGGGTGAGAAACGGGAACGGACGAATCACCAGGGCACGGCCGAATCCAGTCACGAGCCATGTCTTCATTGAGAAGCCTTGGAAAAGTTCGCCCCCTTATCCGTTGCTTACCTCAGAAGACAAGGAGAAATCCGACCTGGCGCGGCGCGGCCGGCGCGGCGGCCCGTTTTGCGTTGTGAAGAGGACACGGCCATTTAAGATAAAGTCATGAAGACGATGCTCCGTCGTCATTGCGGCGCGGGATGAGCAAACCAATATTCACGCACCAGAGAACATGAAATCAAAAGCTCTTATCATCGGCGCAGGCATCGGCGGACTGACCGCTGCCATTGCCCTGCGTCAGGCGCATTTTGACGTTGAAGTGTTTGAGCGCGCGCCGGAATTGAAGGAGCTTGGGGCTGGCATCGCGCTTTCGCCAAACGCGGTCCGTGTCTTAAAACATTTGGGGCTGATGCAGCAGGTCCTGGATCGGGGCGCCGCCGTCGAAGCCGCCGTCAGTTACACTTGGAATGGCCGGGAGATTTCGCGCCTGGCGACAAACCTGGCGGATGTGCCGAGCATTTCTCTTCACCGCGCTGATCTGCAACAAGTGCTCTTCTCAGCCCTGCCGCCGGATTGTGTTCATCTCGGCGAGCAGTTTGTTGACTTTAGACAGACCGCAGGGGACGTCACCGCTCATTTTGAAAGCGGCCGCACTGCGGCGGGCGATGCTTTGATTGGAGCTGATGGGTTGCGTTCAAAGGTCCGCGCGCGACTCCTCGGTGACGGGGAGCCCGTTTACCGCGGGTATCAGTGCTGGCGCGGCGTTTGCAGCCTGCGCCCCGGCGAGCTGGTGACCGAGACATTCGGGCTGGGTGTTCGTGTGGGCATCGTTCCACTGGGTCGTCGCGGCACCGCCTGGTGGTGCTGCGCGAATGAAGCTGAGAGCGCCACCGAAGAGCCGGAGGAGGGCGCCAAATCCAAATTGGCGCGCTGGCTGGAGAAGTGGCATCAGCCCATTCCCGACATTTTGGATGCGACTGCTCCAAAGGAGATCATTAAAACCGGGATTTATGATCGCCGCCCCGCCAGGAGATGGAGCGAGGGGCGATGCACGTTGCTCGGTGACGCCGCCCATCCCACCACGCCGAATATGGGTCAGGGCGGTTGCATGGCCATCGAAGACGCCATCGTGCTGGCGCGATGTTTGACCGGCCGCTCCGATCCCATGACAGCCTTCCGCGTTTACGAACGCCTTCGTTACCCGCGCACGGCGAGAGTCACGAACATTTCACGGTATTATGGGGCGGTCGGACAATGGGAGAATCCAGTGGCGGCCTGGTTCAGGTCCGCGGTCTTTCGTTTAGGATCGGGAAAGACGGGCACGAAAAACTATCTGAAATTTGTCAGTTATGATCCCTACGAGCTTTGTCTTAGCGGCGGTCGCAGGTCGCCTTTCCCTACCTAACCAGCGCGACGGATGTCAGCGTGAGCGCGCCCACCGTCGGGAACAAGCTCTGCCGGCTGCGCAAACCGTGAATGCCGACTGCTGCGATCAGAATGGAATCCATGCACCTGCCCAGGTTACACCTGTTTGAACTGGAGGATTTCCCATGGTTCCCCAAGACCATTCGCGATCTGGCCACCGATTACCTGTATTTTGCAGAGAAGAGACTTGGCTTGCATCGACCTGTCGTGGCGCTGATCGCCGACCCGCTCCGGGAAAGCGACAGTTCCCAGATTGTTGACCTTTGCTCCGGAGGCGGAGGACCGGTCGCTGAACTTCTCCGTGTCCTGGCAACGCGCGGAATCAAGCCGCAGGCAACTCTCACAGACCGTTTTCCAAACATCCGGGCGTTCCAAAGAATCGCGGCCCAATCCAATGGAAACATCTCATTTCGCAACGGGCCCGTGGATGCGAGAAAGGTGCCTCCGGAACTGCGTGGTTTCCGAACGATCTTCAACTCATTCCACCACTTTCGCCCACAAGACGCGATTGCGGTATTGCGTGACGCGGTCGAAGCCGGGCAGCCGATTGGCATCTTCGAGATTCCTGACCGAACCTGGCGAACAGTTGTGCCCATGCTGCTCCTCACCCCGTTTCTCGTGGGGATCGCGACGCCATTCATACGACCTTTTCGCTGGCAACGCCTGCTCTGGACCTACCTCTTGCCCCTGGTGCCATTGACTTGCTGGTGGGACGGAGTCGTGTCGCAATTGCGGGCATATTCTCCCGCGGAGTTGCTCCATTTGGCCAAGGCCGCAGGAACGGCTGAGTATGATTGGCGGGCCGGGCGGGTGCCAATCGTATCGACTCCAGGCCGTCTCACCTATTTGATCGGCTTTGAGAAGCACTCCAAATCCCGGCGCTCCGGATGAGCACTGTGAGATGCGCCGACGGAAGACTGGTGATTGGAGCTGCCGGTAAGATTGCGTGCATTGCGTTCGCGCGGGATTCAGCCATTGTCTGACGAAATCACACCATGTGGATGAGCTTGATCTTTTGGGGGACAGGTGCGCTGTTTCTGGTCTGGACGATTTCGATGCTCTGGCACCTGCGCTGGGTGCGGCGGCTGCCGACGCTGGAGGCATTGACAGTGGAAGAGCGTCAGGAGGGCGGGCTTCAGGCCGCAACGCCGGCAAATTTCAGAGGTGGAAAACAATCGCCAGCCCGATCCGCGGCGGAAGGACGTTTCCGATGCTCCGTCGTCATTGCGGCGCGGGATGAGGAAGCACGCATTGAACAAACGATTCGTCACCTGCTCGCACAGCGCGGTTTGGAAGCCGAGTTCATCGTCGTGGATGACCGCTCCAGTGACGGCACCGGCGAAATCCTGCGGCGGCTGGCGAAGGAGGACGCGCGGTTGCAGGTGAAGCGAGTGGAGGTGTTGCCGGAAGGCTGGCTCGGCAAGTGTCACGCCTGCCATATCGGCGCGAGCGCAGCCAAGGGGGATTGGATACTTTTCACCGATGCCGATTGCTGGTTAAAGCCCGACGTGATCGCGCGGGCCGTGTGCATGGCCGAACGCCATGGCGCCGACCACATCACGCTGACTTCCGGGCTGGCGTGCCGGAGCTCAGGCTTGAAGGCGTCGCATCTCCTTTTTCTGATGAGCCTGGCGAACTGGTTCTCGGGCGTGAATCGTGACCGGCCCCGGTCTTTCATGGGCATCGGCGCCTTTAACCTGGTGCGTGCCGCGGCCTATCGGCAATGCGGCGGCTACGAGGCGCTGCGACTCACGGTGCTGGACGACATGAAACTCGGCCTGCTTCTGCGCCGGGCGGGAAGACGGACGCGCGCCTTTCTCGGCGCGGAAGACGTGGAGTGTCACTGGGGAACAACGGTCTGGAGCATGGTGAAAATCATGGAGAAGAATTATTTCGCGGCTCTGGACTTCAGGCTGGGCCTGGCGCTCGCGGGCAGCGCATTCATGATTCTGGTCTTCACCATCCTGCTTCTCGGACTGATTTCGGGGACGGCGGCAGGACTCGCTGCCGGAGTTTCGCCGGTTTTGGTCATCGTGCCAGCGAGCGTTTTGGCGCGGCGGCTGGGCTGGTCGTGGCGGTGCGCGGTCCTCACGCCTCCCATGTTTCCGCTGTTCCTCTACACCTTGCTCAACTCGATTTTCGTGACGCTGCGCCAGGGCGGCGTCCGCTGGCGCGAAACATTCTATCCATTGGAAATCCTGAGGTCGGGTAACGTCCGGTAATTGTCCCCGCGGCGGAAGCTGGCCATGGGTTGCCAACCGATCATGGCGGCTCTCTTGCGGACAGTCCGCGCTGAGCCGATTTCGTGCGGAAGACGGTGGGGGCGGCTCGCCGGGACGGACTCGCCCTACCTTACCTAGAGCTTGTCCCAAAACGGCCTCACCCAAACTTTGTCGAAAACTTCGTCGGAAACTTTGTCGAGTAATGGAATGAATTTCGGGGCATTTCGACAAAGTTCGCGACAAAGTTCAGGAGC
>CAZCUL010000236.1:0-7982 GCA_964501475.1 uncultured Verrucomicrobiota bacterium
GGCCGCAGTGATCAACTCGAAAATGGTCTTCGTAGGGGATTACATTGAACATGCCTGGGTGGTCGCCATCGAGCGTGAAAGCGTCAAGTTGCACTGGCAAGGTGTGACGAAAGAATTGACCTTGCGCTAAGGGTTCCGTAAATAGCGCACGCCGGTCAGCCAGTTTCGGAGGCTTCCGGCGTTCCATGAATCTCGACCGCATTCGAAATTCGCCTGCGCTCCTGAGGGTTCTGCCATTTGTAGTCTTTCTCGGGCTGACCTGGTGCCAGGGCCAGTTCGGTGAAGGGTCGCGTTACTGGCTCTATCTTTTCAAAACGATTGCAGGCGCGGCCATGCTCGTGGCCATCTGGCCTTGGGTTAAAGAACTCGAGTGGCGGTTTAGTCTGGAGGCTCTGGGAGCCGGGGTGGGTGTCTTCGTTTTGTGGGTTGGTTTGGACGGCTTGTATCCCACCCTGGACGAGTTGGTGCAGGACTACCTCTGCCCGGTCCTTCGGCAGATCGGTCTGGAGAGTTGGTGCCCGGAGCCCTCCGACGAGCGAACTCCATGGAATCCGCACACTCTCTATGGTCTCGATTCGGCCATGGCGTGGCTCTTCATTGTGGTTCGCATCGCCGGGTCTTCCATCGTTGTGCCACCCATGGAGGAGATGTTTTACCGGTCATTTCTCTATCGATATGCTGCCCGGCCGGATTTCCAAAACGTGCCGCTCGGAGAATTTCGGCTCCTTCCCTTTCTCATCACATCGCTTCTCTTCGGCCTGGCCCATTATGAATGGCTGGCGGGAATCCTCTGCGGATTGATCTACCAGGGATTGGTTTGTTGGAAAGGGCGGCTCGGCGATGCGGTAGCCGCTCATGCCATTACCAATTTTTTGTTGGGATTGTGGGTGGTCTGGAAGGGTGCCTGGAACTTTTGGTGAATTGATTTCTCAACCCTCCGGCGGCCATCGCCTCCGGAAGCGCCTCTTATCTTCCGCACATAGCGCGCTCCGATGGCAATTTTCAGATACGCTCTTCAACAGCCAGGCTCCATAATTCGGCTCCCGGCTGCGGGGAAAAGCGTGTAGGATTTTCGCGATGGACGAAGCGATTTCCCGGCCGCCGTTGATTCTATTCGAGGATGATGACCTGCTCGTAATTAACAAGCCCGCGGGCATGAACACGCACGCTCCGGCTCCGTTTGCGGGCGAAGGCATCTTCGAATGGCTGCGGGATCGGCAGCCGCACTGGGCAAACCTGGCGATTATTCAACGCCTGGACAAGGAAACCTCCGGCGTGATGACCTTCGCCAAAAGCTCCCTGTCCAACCGTTCCCTGACTGAGCAATTCAGTTCGCATACGGTGGAAAAGGCCTACGTGCTCCTGACAGACCGCCCGGTGCCACGGGCCGAATGGCGCATCGAGTCGAACCTTCAGCGCGAGGGCGACAAATATGTTTCCCGACCGCACGGCGCCTCCGGCGAACGCGCCGAAACCGTTTTTCGCGTGCGGGACCATCATGAGGGTCGAACGCTGGTGGAGGCGAGGCCACTGACCGGACGCACGCATCAAATCCGGGCGCAGGCGGCTGCCGCCGGTTTCCCGGTTCTGGGTGACGAACTTTACGGAGGCACAGCCGGGCCGCGGATTTTCCTGCATTCTGAATCGCTCACGCTCAGGCACCCGGCAACCCGGCAGACGGTGACATTTGACGCGGCGGCGGACTTTGAGGCGGACGGTCGGACGGTCTTGCGGTCGGCCCTCCTGAGCCCTGTTGAAACCGATACATGGCGCGTGCTTCACGGGACGGCGGACGGCTGGCCCGGGTGGTACGTGGACCGGTTTGGAAATTATCTTCTGTCCCAAAGCGAAAACGAGCTCGGACGGGAACAGCGCGCCTTTCTGGAAAGTCTTGCGGCGCGCCTTGGCACCGCTGGCATTTACCACAAGCGGTTGGAGCGGGATGTTGGCGCTCGGGCTCCCCGGCAAGTCGCTCCGCAATATGTGAGCGGGACAAAGGCCCCCTCGAGGTTCATGGTGCGCGAGAACGGGCTGAGCTTTGAAGTGAGTTTCGAAGAGGGTTACTCCGTCGGCCTTTTCCTCGACCAACGCGATAACCGGCGTCGTCTCCTCAGGAACCATATTGCAGGGGGTTTTCCTGTTTTTGCGCAGGGACGAGCGAGCGTGCTCAACACCTTTGCCTACACCTGCGCCTTCTCGGCTTGCGCCGCCCGCTCTGGCGCAGAGGCAGTGAGCGTGGATTTATCCGAAAAGTATCTGGACTGGGGCAAACGGAATTTTGCCGCCAACGACCTCGAGCAGGCCCGGCATGAGTTTCTCACGGGAGATGTCTTCGATTGGCTTCGCCGTTTGAGCAGGAAGGGGCGCTCCTTCGACCTTGTGATCCTGGACCCGCCCACGTTTTCACGATCGAAGCATGGCGGAGTTTTTCAGGCCCAGATGGATTACGGAAGACTTGTTCGAGCGGCTTTGCCCTTGTTGAATCGTGGCGGAGTATTGTTCGCTTCGACCAATGCGGCCGGGTGGAAACCCGAAGAGTTTGTCGCCACAGTGGAAGCCAGCATTGGGAGCGGCGGCCGAGCCATCCAGCAGCGGCATTACGCAACTCAACCTCCCGATTTTCGCGTCAGCCGTTCCGATCCGGCCTATCTCAAGACCTTGTGGCTCAAAGTCGCCTGAGGAGATCAAACCAGATGACGACGGGCGGTTTCGGTGTATATTTTGCGCACCGGTTCCCTTGGAAAAATGTGCGTGGCCGCTTTGGCTTCGAACTCTCGGTCTCGATCAACTTGGTTACGAATGGGTTTCGAAACCGTGACAAGGCGGGATCGGAGCAGATGAACATCGTGGATAGGGCATTAGGCAAAATGATGGAAAAAACAAACTTGCTGCAAATCGGCCTTGTTGTCGTTGGGCTGGCTGCTTCCGCTTCCGGCCTGTTCGGGGCGGCGCCCCCAAACGATCACTTCGCGAATCGAATCACGCTGGCGGGCAATTCGGTCACTACTACCGGCTCGAATGTGGATGCCACCAAGGAATCCGGCGAGCCGAACCATGCCGGGAATGCAGGCGGCGCTTCAGTTTGGTGGACTTGGACGGCCAGCGCCAACGGGCCGGTGGAAGTCAATACGTTCGATAGCTCCTTCAACACGCTGTTGGCCGTCTATACCGGATCCAGTTTTGGCAATTTCACCACTGTGGTCTCGAGCGACAACGCCGCGGACGGCAGTCTGCAAAGCGAGGTCAACTTCACCGCCGAAGCGGGAATGACTTACCAGATTGCTGTGGACGGATTTCGAACCGGCGGAGGCGCCATCCGCCGTGGTAATATTACCTTGCACCTCACCGCGGGCGGCGGAGCGGGCAGTCTCGTTCCGGCAGGATCGGTCTGGAAGTATCTGGACGACGGTTCCGACCAGGACACAGCCTGGCGAGAGCGCTTGTTCGATGATGCGGGTTGGGCTTCCGGTCCGGCTCAACTGGGCTATGGCGATGGGGACGAAGCGACTCTGGTCGAAGATAACGCCACGCCTGGTTACAACCCGGGCGACAGCGACCGCTTCATCACCACTTATTTCCGGCATCATTTCAACGTGAGCGATCCCGGCATTTACACCTATCTCACCTTGAAAGTGGTCCGGGATGACGGAGTGATTGTTTATCTTAACGGCACGGAGGTGTTCCGCGACAATATGCCGAGCGGCGAGGTGAATTATTTGACAGCGGCCTCGTCAGCCATCGGTGGGTCGGCTGAATCGACGTTTCTCGAAACTTTGGCCAATGCCAGTCTGCTGAGGGCGGGTGACAACGTCATCGCCGCCGAAATCCACCAAAGCAACCCGAGCAGCTCGGACATCAGCTTCGATCTGGACCTGAGTGGCAGCACGGACCCGATCGTCAATGATCCGCCTTCAGTGAGCATTTCGAGCCCGCCGAACAATGCTCAGTTTAGCGCTCCAGCCGATATCGCGATCAGCGCAATTGCATCTGATCCGGATGGGGCGATCAGCCTGGTGGAGTTCTTTGAGGGGAATACGAAGATCGGTGAAGACGCTGCGTCGCCCTATTCGATCATATGGTCTGGCGTGCCGGTGGGCAATTACGCCTTACGCGCCATCGTCACAGATAACCTCGACGCCAAGGCGACATCCGCTGTGGTCAACGTCTCCGTGACCGTGCCTTCGCCGCCCGTTATTTCCAATATCAACCCGCCGCCTGGCGGCATCGGCAGCCTTCTCCAAATCAACGTTACTTTCAGCGAGGCGGTCTCGGGCGTGGATGCGTCGGATCTATTGATCAACGGTCAGCCAGCAAAGTCGGTTGCTGGAACTGGCGCCTCCTACACTTTTGCCGTGGATCAACCGGCTGAAGGGACCGTTTTCGTGGCGTGGAGGCCGGGTCACCGCATTGCAGATTTCGAAAATCCGCCTCAACCCTTTGATGAGTTCACCTCCGGCCATTCCTGGCAATACACCTTTACTGATGCCGCTGGCCCTGTGGTGGCAGTGCTGAGTCCTCCTGCCGGCGCCACCCTGCGGCAACTGAACCGAATCCGCGTCACTTTCAGCGAGCCGGTCACCGGTATAAATGCCGCCGACCTCCTGATCAACGGGAGCGCGGCTTCCCAGGTGAACGGGTTTGGGACGGGGCCTTACGAGTTTGAGTTTCCCACGCCGGCCAACGGCCCCGTAAATGTGGGTTGGGTGGGCGGTCATGGCATTACCGACCTGGCAGCGGCGCGCAACCCGTTCGCCGGCGGTTTGTGGAGTTATCAACTCGACACCAATGCCGTCTTTGAAGGGCGCGTCGTCATCAATGAAATCATGTATCACCCCGGCCACAACCTGCCCGCGCCGGAGCCGCTCGAGGCGGAATGGATCGAATTGCGCAACTTGGGCACAGCTTCAGTCAATCTCGCGGGTTGGGCATTGAACCGGGGAGTGGATTTCACTTTTCCGAACATAACGATTCCTGCCGGCGGCTACCTGGTAGTGGCGGCCAATCTGGCCGCTTTTCAAGCACGGTATCCGGGGGTGAATAACGTCGTCGCCGGCTGGACAGGCCGGTTGAGCAACAGTGGAGAGGACCTCGAGTTGGAAGACGCTTCGGGCGACCGGGTGGACCTGGTGCGTTTTGCTGACGAAGGCGATTGGGCGGTGCGAACCAGTGTTTCCGGCAGTTGGGAATGGATCAGTGATGCCGACGGCGGCGGCAAGTCGCTGGAACTGCGTAACCCGAATCTTTCAAACAATACCGGCCAAAACTGGGTTCCCAGCGGCCCTGTTGGCGGCACCCCCGGACAGGTGAATTCGGCTGCCTCGGCCAATATTGCGCCTCTGATTCTGGATGTGAAACATTCCCCGGCAGTGCCGCTTCCTTCGGATGCGGTCACGGTCACAGCCGGAATTGTGGACGAACTGGCAACCGGTCTGACCGTGACGTTGTGGCATCGGGACTCGACGACTACCTCACCGCCCGGTTTCTCGAGCACTCCGATGTTTGATGATGGCGCTCACAACGACGGCGCGGCCGGCGACGGTGTGTACGGGGCGGTGCTGCCAGCGATGAGCGATGGCACGATTGTGGAGTTTTATATTGAAGCGCGTGACAGCGCCTCGAACAGCCGCACCTGGCCAGCACCTGCCAATCAAGGGGGGGATTTGGTCCAGGAAGCGAACGCGTTTTATCAGGTGGACGACGAGGCCTATTCGGGTACGCAAGCCATTTATCGGCTCATCATGCGAGCAGCGGACCGCGACGATCTGTTTAACCGGCGCGATGGTATTCAGCGCAATGCGACGTTGATCACGATCGAGGGGGATGATGTGGAAGTGCGGCATAACGCCGATGTGCGCCGGCGGGGTGCCAGCAGTTTCGGAGCAACGCCGCCGACGTTGAAGTTGAACATTCCGAGCGACCGCCCACTCAATGGCAAGACCTCCTACAATTTGAATTCGGTCAATACCTGGGCGCAGGTGATGGGAAGCGCCCTCAGCCTTAAAGCGGGGCTGCCTACGGCTGTCGTTCGGCCTGTGCAATTGCGTTTCAACGGCGTCAATGAATCTTCCAGCGGATTCCAGATGTATGGTTCCTACGCACTCCAGGAAGTCGCGAACGGCGAATGGGCACAAGACCATTTCCCCGAGGATGGCGATGGCAATGTTTATGCGAAACGGCGGGGAGGCGGGTTCGATTGCGACGAACGGCTCATCTATTTGGGATCAGCCGTGCAGAACTATATCAGTTGCGGTTACGAAAAGGAATCGAATAGCGGCGAGAACGACTGGACCGACCTGATGAATCTGCTCTTCGCCCTCGATAGGGCCACTACACCGGACAGCGAGTACGTCCAGGCTGTGCGGCGCAATGCCAACGTCGAACTCTGGTTGCGCTACTTCGCTGTCTCCTTCCTCATGAATTACAACGAGACCGCCCTTTCCACCGGTGCCAACGACGATTACAACCTCTATCGCGGCGTAGAAGACCCGCGCTTTATCGTCGTGCCGCATGACTTTGACACGATCTTCGGCAGTGCCGGCTCCAGCGCCAATGACATCTTCCTGGCCGACGAGACTGAGAACGTTGATCGGTTCCTTCATCATCCGGAATTTGAGCCGCTCTTTTACGAAGAATACCGGCGCCAATTGGCCGGCGCGTTTGCCACCAACAACCTTTTCCCATTATTTGACCAATTACTGGCGGATTGGGTCCCGGCTCAAACCATTGAGAGCATGAAAAACAACGCGCTGGGCCGCATTAGCGTGGTGCGGAACCAGGTGCCTCCAGGCTCGAACACCCCGCGCGCCACCATCAGCGGCGAACCTGAATCGCCCACCTTCCAAAACAGCGCCACCCTGATCGTCGGCGGCGCGGACATCACCCAGTATCGTTATCGAGTGAACAACGGGCCCTGGAGCGCTGACCGGAATGTCTCCCAACCCATTTCTCTCTCGGGTCTGGCTGACGGAACCTACACGGTCTTTGTGGTTGGCCGGGATTCCGCAGGAACCTGGCAGGCCGATTCCAGCGCTACCCTTTCCAAGACCTGGGCGGTTCTTTCGAGCCTGCGCCGGGTCATCATCAACGAAGTGCTGGCGAGCAACAACGGTGCGGTCAACCACCAGGGCACTTTTCCGGACGTGATCGAGTTGTTTAATGCCGGCTCTACAACCGTGAACCTGGAAGGGCTTCGGCTGACCGATGACCTTGAAAATCCGAACAAGTTCGTTTTTCCGGCCGGCGCCAGCCTCGCCCCCGGAGCGTATCTGGTCTTGTATGCGAATGATCCCGACGGCACTTCCGGCATTCATATTGGATTTGGTTTGAACCAGGACGGCGAGACACTCTACATGCTGGACCGGGCGTCCAATGGCGGGCGCGTATTGGACCAACGCGAATTTGGATTGCAGTTGCCTGATCTATCGGTGGGGCGGCTGGCGAACGGACAATGGGGCTTGACCACGCCGACCTTTGGGAGCGCGAACACCCCGGCCGCTACGGGCAACGCAACCATTCTCAAAATCAATGAGTGGCTGGCTAACCCGGCAGCGCCGTTCCTCGATGATTTTGTTGAGATTTACAATCCGGATTCGCCGCCTGTGGCGCTGGGCGCCCTGGCGTTGACGGATCAGCCTGTGGGCGCGCCGTTCCGGCATCGCATTTCTCCGCTGAGTTTCATTGCCGGGTTCGGTTACCGTGCCTTCATCGCGGATGGGAATGAGGACGCCGGAGCCGGACACCTCGGCTTTCAACTGTCGCAGGACGGCGGCGAGATCGCGCTCGTCAGCGAGGATGGCAGCATCATCGATTGCGTCATTTATGGATTGCAGCAGCAAGGAATTTCCCAAGGGCGCAGTCCCAATGGCGGTCAGCGGCTGGCTTTCTTTGACCAGCCCACACCCGGCGCTGGCAACCCGGTTGCGCCCGAACCAGTTCCACCGCAACTGGTGAACCTGATTCCAATCGAACACACCTGGAGGTTC
>CAZCUL010000237.1:0-3386 GCA_964501475.1 uncultured Verrucomicrobiota bacterium
GTTGCTGCATCAGCTTTCCGGCCTGGCGCCTCGTCTTCAGTGGAACATATACGCGAACCTGGCTTTCTCGCGCGACGGCCGCTCCCTGGCCGCGCTGGTTGAAGAGACCGCCGGGGCGACCAACTGGGTCAACATCCGGATTTGGAATATTGACCAACTGCGCGCGCGCGGCGCCGCCGCCTCTCCAACGATCCTTGATTTTCCGGAGGTGGCCTCGGTCGCGGCCCTGGCGCTAAGTGAGGATGGCAAACATCTGGCGACCTCCACCGTGCTCGGGCAATTAAGTGTGTGGGACACCTCCACCGGCGCCCGCCTGGCCAGCCACCGCAATTTGGCTTACCGAACCCACCGTCTGCAATACCGGGCGGGCAACGAAGCGCTGATCGGGGTCTGCTCCGACCAAACCCTCCGCACCTGGCGCCAGGAAGGCACAAATCTCGTCGAAACCGCCCTTTGGAAGGGCCATCTTGCGGAAATGAGAGCCCTGGCCTTCACGCCAAATGGCGCTTTTCTCGCTTCCGGAGACAAAGCAGGCGCCGTCAAGCTTTGGGATACCCGAGATTCTGGGATTGACGCCCATCGCGATACGGATGACCCGGCTGTGATCCCGGACCACATGAACCTGCTCCAGTTCCTTTCGGACAATCGCACGTTGGTGGGCTGTAACGCTTCGGCCAGCCGCTTGGACTTCTGGGATATTGAAGCGGGTCAGCCACGACGCACATTCTCCAATGTGGCGTGGCACGCTGCGGCCCGGGTGTCCCCCAATCAACGCTGGGTGGCCATTGCCCGCACCAACGGACTCGTGGAGCTTCTCGATGTTACCCGGCAGGCCGTCGTGGCCACCCTGCGGGACCACACCAATGAAGTCCGCCGCATTTTCTTTACGCCGGATAATCGGCGCATGCTGACTGCAACCGTCGAGCAAGGGACCGCCCAGGGAACCGTATTCGCCAGTGATTCGTGGGTGCGCTTGTGGGAGGTGCCTTCCGGTCGACTGCTTTCGGAAACCAACCTCCAGGGGGCGATCGACTCAATGGCGATCGCGCCGGATGGCGAGACGTTCGCCGTCCATCCCTCGAGTGGACAGGTCGAGGTGCGGAAAACCAGGGATTTGTCCCGCCTGTTTGTGCTGCCGATCCGGGAGGCTCCGCGATCCAAACTGGCGTTTTCGCCCGACGGTCAGGTGCTCGCCGTGAGTCCCGGTGCAGAGATCAGCGTTTGGGACGTGCCCGCGCGACGATTGCGATTCGTGCGGCGCACTTCCCTTTCCATCAATTGGCTCACGTTCGCGCCGGACGGACAGACCCTCGCCAGCGCGGGTCATGATCGCACCGTCAAGTTGTGGAATGTCAAAACTGGCCAGGAGATGCTCACTTTGCCCTTTCCCGGCGGCTGCTTTCAGGCGGAGTTCTCGGGAGATGGACGCACTCTCGCCGTCGGCACCTACCTGATCGAAGGGACCAATCAAACCTTCAACGTCCACCTGTTCCGTGCGCCGTCCCTGACTGAAATCGCGGCTGCGGAAGCGAAAGCAAGCGGGGACCTCCAACAACCATGAAGCAAGACCGCGAAGAAGCGTTGTTTGACCTGACGCTGGGGAAGCCGCCTCGCGGCCTTTGGTTCAGTCCGCCGCGGAGTCTTTGGTCACGAACGAAACCACTTGACGCGGTTCACGTGAACGTGGCGACCGGACAGGAAATGCTCGGCGTCCCGCTTGGGGCCGGGCTATTCCAGAGTGAGTTCAATCGAGACGGCACCATCCTGGCCGTCGGCACCCATCGCATCGAAGGAACCAGCGAGGCTTACAACGTCCACCCCGTTCGAGTCCCGACCCTCGCCGAGATCGCCGACGAGGAGGTCAAATCAAAGTGAGTGTGCAATGAACACGAAAGAGTCATCCCGTCCCGAACGATTGTTCATCGGCGCGGGTTCTGAAATGGCCGCGCTCATAAGCGGATTGCGGATGTGCGTGGGCATAGACCGCAGGCCGGCAAACGGACCGGCTCTGCGAGCTACAATCACAGAACGCGCCCCAGGATGAGCAGAGCTCCGGGTCCGGGAGGCAGCGTCTGCTGCTCTCCCAGCGCCATGGTGGCGGATTCCACCGCTTTACCGGTGAGCGGATCGTAGGCGGTGAACCGCAGGGCCCGCCGCGCCTCAAGTTTGAGACCGCCCGGACGGATCCCAATCGGGACACAGACGAACTGGTCGCCCTTTCGGCTCCCCGTGTTCCGCACGCACCCGTCTCGCGCGGAGTCGATTTCGGGCCAGTACCGGTCGGGCTCTCCCCCGGCGAAGACCGTGAACGGAGCAGACGCATCCTTGCCATCGTTACGCTGCCAGTTCGGCAGGTCGGCCGGAAGCAGCCGCATGACATGTCCGAAGCGATCGATGGCGGGCGTATCCTGAAAGCGGGTCTTCCCGAAGACGCCCGCTTCGCTATGGAAAACGTACATGGGCAGCTTCGCGGTGTAGGCAAAGGCCGCCGCCATCACGAGCCGGATCGATTCCGTCTCCGCGTTTACGGAGGATCCCGGCCCAATGGGCTCATTGCTGCTGACGGGCGGAAACCCGGGTCGATCAGCGAACTCCCAGCAGTCGTAAACCGGCTTCCACCCGGCATCGATGCGACGATCCCGGCTGAAATGCCAGGTGGCCACGTCCGCCGCACTGCCCGCATAAACCTGGTCGAACCCCGCTGACCCCCCCAAGCTGGGCCAGTCGTGATTAGACGTGATCGCCACCGGAATCTCCGTCCGGCTGTCGAGGTATTTCGCAAACTCCCGCAGATCGGCCACGCCGTCATCGCCGGGAAAACCGTTCTGCCAGGCCTCATTCGCTACTTCCAACATAATGATCTTGTGCTCCCTCCCTGGCGCCACTTCCGTCAGAAGCTTCCGCATGTGGTCGATGCGCGCCTCCTTGTGCGGCATAAGCTGCGCGTCGGCAAAGATCGTGATCTGTGTGCGCAATCCGTACCGGTCGTAGGCGAGATCGATGAGGCTACAGAGCTGCCGCCAGTAGTCGGGCCACGCCTCCACGCGCTTGCCCTCCCGGCTGGCGAACGACACGGGCGCGATTTCCCGGCCCTCCCACGCAGGATAATAACCCACCATTGAGAGCATGCGGTAGTAGTTGAACCCGTGCCGCGCGAGGAAGGCCAAGTCGCCTTCCAGTCTCTCCCGATCATTCTTGCAGCGCCAGAGCGCGGTGAAGTACGAGACCCCGAGACCCAGGAAGGCACCATCGTCATCGGCCAGCGAGTGACCGGCGACCCGCACTCGTCCGCCACGCCGACTGACCGGCAGCGCAGCGGGCGCGGCGGCGCCGATGAGACGTAGCGCCCCAGGTGAGAGCGCCGGCGGTGCCGCGCGCTCTTGCGC
>CAZCUL010000238.1:0-2848 GCA_964501475.1 uncultured Verrucomicrobiota bacterium
CAGGCGCGAAGGTGGGCGCTTTCGATCGTTCCTCTTGAGCGCTTTCAAACGCTTTCTGGCCAACGAATGGGACCGCGCCCGGGCAAAGAAGCGCGGGGGAGGCCAGCCGGTTACCTCGCTCGACCGGGATACCGCGGAGTCCCGTTACCGGCTCGAACCGGCGCACGAACTGACTGCTGAAAAAATCTACGAGCGGCAATGGGCGGAAACCTTGCTCGACCGGGTGCTGACCGGTTTGGAGGAGGAATATGCCAGCACCGGAAAGCGGCCGCTGTTCGAGCAACTGAGTGCCAGTCTCAGCCAGCCGCGAGGGGCGCTCCCCTACGCCGGGATCGCCGCCCGCCTGAACACGAGCGAAGCCGCCATTAAAATGGCCGTGCAACGGTTGCGGACACGCTACCGCGAAAGGTTGCGCGCCGAGATCGCCCATACTGTGGCCAGTCCGGACGAGATCGAGGAGGAAATCCGATATCTCCTCGCTACCTTTCGAGGCTGAGACTCTCCCTGGCCGGCCCCGCAGGGTCTTGATGACTGCCCGGATTTTCTTCGTTACCTTCGTTCGGTATCGCTTAGGGAAAGAAGTGGACGCAGTGAACCGCGGACCTTGAAAACCCAATGACCACCACGCGCAAATGTCCGAAGTGCGGCACGGAAGTTCCCGCCAGTGTGCCGCTGGAACGGTGCCCCAAGTGCCTGCTGGAGGTGGGTTTGGGGAGCCATCCGGGCGGGACCGGAGGCACCACGCCGGTCTCCCCGCCCGCCCCGCCGCCGACTCCGGCTGAAATAGCCCGGCATTTCCCGCAACTGGAAATACTCGAACTCCTCGGCCAGGGCGGAATGGGCATTGTCTATAAGGCCAGGCAGCCGCGTCTGGACCGTTTGGTGGCGTTGAAAATCCTGCTCGCCGATCCGGCTCGGGACCCTTCGTTTGCGGAACGATTTGCCCGCGAAGCCCGCGCTCTGGCGCGGTTGAGTCATCCGAACATCGTGGCCGTTTACGACTTCGGCGAGACCGGCGGCATCTTCCATTTCCTGATGGAATACGTGGATGGCTTGAACCTTCAGCAAATGGAGCGTTCCGGCACGATCAGACCGTCGGAAGCCCTGGCCATCGTGCCAAAAATTTGCGATGCGCTGCAGTATGCGCACGACGAGGGCATCGTTCATCGCGACATCAAGCCGGCGAACATCCTCATCGACAAAAGGGGCCGGGTGAAGATTGCCGACTTCGGTCTGGCCAAGCTGCTGGGCAGGGCGCCGGCTGATCACACGCTCACCGCCACAGCGCAAGTCATGGGCACGCCACACTACATGGCGCCGGAACAAATCGCCGGCACCCGCGAGGTGGATCATCGGGCAGACATTTATTCTCTCGGGGTGGTCTTGTACGAGATGCTCACCGGTGAACTGCCCATGGGACGCTTCGAGCCGCCTTCCAGAAGGGTGGGAGTGGACGTGCGGCTTGATGAAGTCGTCCTCAAGGCGCTCGAACGGACACCCGAACGGCGTTACCAACAAGCCAGCGAAGTGAAGACCGATGTGGAAGCTGTCTCCAACGGCGGACCTGCAGCCGGGAGGCAGCGGGTGGTTGTCGAGAATCCCCCCGTTTCGCCCCGCGCTCTCGAGCACCTGACCAAGCCAGCCGAATTGATGATGCTGGTGGGAGCGGCGGCGCTGTTGGTGGCCGCCGGGATAGGGTATTGGCTCTATCTGCGAGGCGCCTCCGCTCAGCCCAATACGACCGCCACGCTTACCGGAATGTCCGTTTGTCTGGCGGTTTATGGCGTGCTGCTCGGTTTGGTCTCCGTCCTGATGCGCCGTTTAAGGGCAAGGCTGGTTTGCCTGTTGCTCGCATCCCTGGCCGGCGTGGTGCTTCCTTTGACCGCCGGATTGAACGTGGCGATGGAGTTCGACCACATCCCGCAATGGCCGGCGGTCATTCCGTTATGGTTGGGGCTGCCGGTGGCGGTGTGGGCGCTGGCGGTCCTTCTGCGGAACGACGTGCGCGAAGCGTTTGCCGAGCGGCGCAGACAGCCTCGTTACCAAGGTCATGAACCACCCGTGGGTGGCGCGCCCTCGCGGGCGGCAGACCCGGCCCGGCGCTGGTTCTTTGGCACGGCGACAGTAGTGCTGATCGGCGCGGGCGTTCTCGTGGCGCTTGCTCTGTTGGGCGTTCTGGTGGCCCTGCTGCTGCCGGCATGGCAGATGAAGCAGCGGAAGCCGATTTCGGACCAGCCATTTTTCCCCACGGCGCCCTTTTCAGCGGCGCAAGCCCGGGAACATCAGGGGCGGTGGGCCCGTTTTCTCGGTCTGCCTATAACGACAACCAACACACCGGGTATGAAACTCGTCCTCGTCCCGCCCGGTGAATTCGAGATGGGATCACGTCCCGAGGACGTTCAATTGTTGCCACTGCCTTCAGAGGAATGGTTTTTCAGCGATTGGGCGGAGCGGCGGCGGCAATCGGAAACGCCCCGGCACCGCGTGCGAATTACCAAACCGTTTCAAATGAGCGCGCACGAGGTTACCGTCGATCAGTTCCGCCAATTCGTCGAAGCCACCGGCTACGCCACCGAGGCCGAAGGGGACCCTGAGGGCGGATTTGGCTGGAACGGTGCCGAGTGGACGCAAGACCCCGCCTTCCATTGGCGTAACCCCGGCTTTCCCCAGTCGGACGCCCATCCGGTCGGCAACGTCGGTTGGAACGACGCCATGGCGTTCTGTCGCTGGCTCGGCCAAATCGAGGGATCTGCGTATCGCCTTCCTACTGAAGCCGAGTGGGAATTTGCGTGCCGCGCCGGCACCACCACCTGGTACTCCGGCGGTGACCGCGATGAAAGCCTGCGCC
>CAZCUL010000239.1:0-2770 GCA_964501475.1 uncultured Verrucomicrobiota bacterium
CGAAGGCCGTGAAGCGAAATTCGTTGCTGCCGGACTTCATCGTTGTGTTGACAACCGCCGCGCTTCGTCCGAATTCGGCCGTGAACGTCGAGCGCTGCACACGGAATTCCTGGATAGCATCTACGGAAGGGCGAATGCCGACGCTACCGAAGCGGGAGTTGCGCGTTTCGATCCCGTTCAGGAGGAAGCTGTTGTTCGACTCGCGTCCCCCGGCGATGCTCAGCGTGGAATCCGGGCGCCCCGTCCAGCTTGTGGCCGGAGATACGCCCATCCCGATCGGAATCGCACCGGCGGAGATTTGCGCCAGCTGAATGAAATTCCGTCCATTCAGCGGCAGTTCGACGATAGTGTGGCTTTCGATGACCTGGCCGACTGCGGCCGATTCGGCATTCAACAGCACCGCTTCACCGGCAACGACAGTCACGGATTCAGTGACGGCGCCCACAGACATGGCGACGTCAACACGGGCCCGCTGGCCAATGACAAGGCGGATATCGGAAACGTTCTTCACCTGGAATCCCGGGACTGTGACTCGCAATTCGTAGTCTCCCGGCCGCATCTGCAGGAAGATGTGGTTTCCGTTGACGTCGCTAGCGCCTTTGACGGCCAGCTTGGTTTCGATGCGGGTAAGTTCGAGAGCGGCCCCGCTAATTGCAGCCCCGCTCGGGTCAGTAACGTTGACGACCAGGTCGGCAGTCACCGATTGTGACCATGCCGAACAAGCCGCAAGGATAAACAAGGCCCCAACTTTCAAGCCCATGTCCACACCTCCCAGGGAACTGGGCAGAATTATAAGTCACAGCATAAACGGACACAATGGGGGCTCTGTTCATGTTGATTCCTGATAGTCGAAAGCGAAATACGCTGGATGTTGGAGATTAACTCCCCGGCATGGATTTGAACCACGAACTTGACAAGTTTTGGAGCGTCCCGAAGTTATTGATTATAAAAAGTTATTGAAGTCGTCAAAAGCGTCAAAAGCAGGGTTCCGGTACAAAATCGGTACAAAATCTCTTTGCTGGAACAGCCAACTCAGGCATCATCGGCCTGTCATGACCTATAGTGAATTTACCGTGGCGCCCGAAGAGCTGACGATTGGCAATCAAGGCGCGCAGCTCTTCAAAGCCGCGCTTTCCACGCCGCCGTTGCGCGCACTGGAGAGCGCGCTCGCCACCCAGCCACGAGACCAGGCCGGAGTACGCCTCTCAGGCGTCCCGGAACTACGACCGTTCCTCGAACCTGCCGGTCCGGTCGGTCAGATTCCGGCCTCACTGCTGGGTCCGGCATGTCATCCCGTCCGAGCAATTCTCTTTGACAAGAGCGCGGAGCAGAACTGGTCTTTGGGCTGGCATCAGGATCGCACGATCGCTGTCAGGCGGCGCATCGACGCAGACGGCTTCGGACCCTGGAGCATAAAAAGCGGCATGGTTCACGTCGAACCTCCATTCGAGTTGCTGGCCGGTATGGTCACGGTGCGTGTCCATCTCGATGCGGTCCCGGAGACCAACGGCCCGCTGCTCTTTGCGCCCGGATCACACAAGCGCGGCCGGATTCCGACGGTAGAAATTCCTAATGTCGTCCGTCAATGCGGAATCGTCGCGTGCCTTGCCGAGGCTGGAGATGTTTGGCTGTACGCGACACCTGTTCTTCATGCGTCAGAAGCCGCCGTCGCCTCTCTGCACCGTCGGGTGCTGCAGGTCGATTATGCTGTCGGCCAGCTTCCCGGCGGGTTGGAATGGCTGGGGATTTGAGCGTGAGCCGCCGACTTGAGCGTGGTCCAGGAAACATGTGGCTGGTAGTTCACCAAGCATTAGAGTCGATGAAGCCAAGGGTTTAGTCGCGTGGGAGAACTTAACGTAAGCCGAATTCAGCGATCAGGGCGGGCCGCAACGCCAACAGCCTTTCCAGGTGGCTTTCGGGCCACATCTCGATGCGAAGTGCCCCATGGCGGGCATGACGATGGTCATGATGATGTCATGTCGGTGATGCTGTTCCTGTTGTTGTTGCCTTGCTGTTGACGTTGACGTCGAAGACCGCGGCAGCAGTAACGGCGGCGGTAACGAAGAGGAAGAGGAAGATGAGGAAGACGACGACGCCAACGGCGGCAGCAGTTAGCTGTACCCCCTAATCATGCTTCGACAGCGTCGCCGCCGGCAAGACGCTCGGGTCCTTCATTGAAGCCGTCGAACGCATCGCGAACGATGCTTTCGAGCAAGCCGACTTCCTTGTCGCTGAGTTCACCGAACTCGCCCTCGCGGCGCCTCTTTGACAGTTTCCCTTGGTTGCTCCTGATGAACGCGACCAGATTTTCAGCGAGCCGATCCGGCATCTCGACCGTGTTCATGATGCGCTCGATCGCCAGGTCATGACGGCGCAGGTAGTCGATTTCCTTCGGCAGGTCCTGCTCGACCGTCCGCGTCACGCACGCATAGAGAAACTCCGCCGCCTCGGTGCAATCGAAGTAGCGGTACAGGTCGGCGGTGTCGTTCAGAACCTCCACATTGTGATCCTGCGTGGGCCCCCAGTCGATGAAAGGCATGAGCGGGCCGGAGTGAACCTGCAGCGTCCTCCGGTAATCATCAATGCGATCGAGCATGACCGATGAGACCGGCAACACCATGCCGGGCGGCGTGAACTGGCGCTCTGCGAGCACGTGATGGATGAGGCACCTGTGTACACGGCCATTGCCGTCCTGGAACGGGTGTATATAGACGAAGCCGAAGGCAGTGGCCGTCGCCTTCAACACCGGTTCGATTTCGTCTTCGCGCAT
>CAZCUL010000240.1:0-6287 GCA_964501475.1 uncultured Verrucomicrobiota bacterium
GGCAGGTCAGCGGCAAGCAAAGCGCGCGGTTTGGCCCGGGCGGCGGCCCGGACATGGTGCTCCATCTCGGACATCGTAACGCAGGTTGTATCCGGATAGCCGAGCACCACCATGCCGAGGGAATCGCCCACGAGAATCAAGGGCACCCCCGCTTCATCGAGCAGCTTCGCGGTGGGAAAATCGTAGGCGGTCAGCGCCGCGACTTTCTGTCCGAGCCCTTTCATGGCGCGGATACCGGTCGCGGTCACTTTTTGAAGCGTCATGCGGAAATTCTTTCGCAGTCGGGCTGAAAAGCAAGGCGGCTTCTTAACATTGAAAAACCGCGCGGAAGTGGCCCCGGCACCGTTGGACTGTCCGCGGAATGCTTCATCGTTGGAAAACTCGCAGGTCCGGCACCTTGCTTGCCTTTGAGAGGCCGCTGCGGAATAGTGGCCCGGTGAGCGTCACGGTAACGCAGCTTGCGGATCAGCTTCTGGCCTCTTACGCGCGCCTCGGAGGCATCAACCATCTGGATGGCAAGAACCTCCCCTCGAAAACCGCCATTGCCTCGATCACGGTCGATCTGCTCCGCCTGCTCTTTCCCGGCTTCTTCGACGAGCGCACCATTCACTCCTCCGAACTGAAGGTCGAAGTGGTTTCCCTGATGGATTCACTTTCCGGTCGCCTCGAAGACGAGATTAGCAAAAGCCTGGAATACGCGCCGCCTGAGGGCTTGCCGAAAAAGGATCTGCGCCACACCGCGGGAGAACTGACCATCGAGTTGCTGGGCAAATTGCCCTCGATACGCGAAGTGCTGCGGACGGATGCTGAAGCGGCTTACAGTGGCGATCCGGCGGCTTTGAGTCAGGAGGAAATCATCGTGGCCTATCCCTTCATGGAGGCCATTGCCGTCCAGCGGCTGGCCCATGAACTTTTCCGGCGGAACATTGCGCTCATTCCGCGCATCATGACCGAATGGGCGCATAGCCGCACGGGCATGGAGATTCATCCTGGAGCCAGGATCGGTTCGCATTTCTTTGTCGATCACTGCACCGGCACGGTTGTGGGCGAAACGTGCGAGATCGGCAACCACGTGAAGATTTATCACGGCGTCACGCTGGGCGCGAAATCGACCTCGGACGTGGAGGCGTTGCGCGGTCACAAACGCCATCCCACCATCGAGGATCATGTCACCATTTATCCGGGCGCCACGATTCTGGGCGGGGAGACAGTCATTGGCGAAGGCAGCACCATTGGGGGAAACGTGTTTCTGACGACGAGTGTGCCGCCGCATTCTCTGGTGGTTTTCGAAGGGGTCACCATGAAGGTCCTGGCCAAGCGAGACCGGGAGAGAGGCAGAGGAGATTTTCAGATTTAAGGCTCGGAACGCGGCATGGATGCGCCAGCAGTCCCCGATGAAATGTCGCGACGCGACATTTCATCGGGAAGGGCTTTCATCCTCGCGCATAAATTCGGGGGGGCTCGCGCGCTCGATCATCGACCACCGGGATGAATTGTTTTCCATCCGGAACGGCTGGCTGGAACCTCGACATCCAGCACCGGCTCTGAAAGGATGAGCGAGTTGGGCCGCTGTAAAGATGCGGCGGCGCCGAATCTGAATTTCAGCCAATCCTGTTACCATGAAAATGACCTGCTCGATCGCATTTTCCGCCGCCCTCCTGATCCTTGCCGCCGGATGCGGCCCCGGCGGCCGATCCGCCGCCGGAAGCCGCGGCGTTTCGGGCGACGAACTGAAGGCTTCCACCAACATGACGCGGACCGGCGGCATTCCGGCCGACATCAAGAAGTTTGATGTCGTCAATAGCTTTGGATCGGTCCGCATCACCGGCACCGACTCCGGCGAAACTCGATGGACCTGGAAGCTCACGGCGCGGGCACGCACGGAGCCTCTTGCCAGTGAGGCCGCCGCGGCCGCCAAATGTGTCGCGGAACGCGACGGCGACCATATGCAGGTGGTTGTTACCTTGCCCGAGACGGACGGCAAATGGAGTTTTACCTCGGACCTCGAAATCACCGTGCCCGCGGCAGCCTCCGTGAGTGCGGAGAATTCCTTCGGCAAAATGGCGATATCCGGGCTGGCCTCAGACGTGAAAGCCGTAAACCAGCACGGCGCTCTTGAACTCCGCGACGTGCGTGGCGAGATCAGCGCGGAGACCTCCTTTGCGAGTATGAGCGTAAATGATGTCGGCGCTGCAATATTGCGCAACCAACATGGCGGGATCGAAGTCTCGGACGTGGCGGGAGCACTGGATGCCCGGACAAGTTTCGGTTCCCTCTCAGCCCGCGACATTTCAGGTGCGGCCCGCCTGCGGAACCAGCATGGCTCCGTCGAGGTGCAAACGGCCGCGAGCGCGGATGCCCGCACCTCCTTCGGACGCCTCGCAGCCGGCGAGATCCGGGGGGACGCGGTCCTGGTCAACGAGCATGGCAAGGTCGATGCCCGGGTCCTGGGTTCCCTCCGGGCGGAAACCTCGTTTGCGCCAATGAACGTCGAAGCCGGCGGGCCGGAGGTCGAGTGCCGGAACGAGCATGGCTCGATCAAGGTTCGTGCCCACTCGGAAAAACTCATCCGGCTCGAGGCCCGCACCAGCTTTGGATCATTGGAGGTGCGGTTGCCCGCCGGATTGAAGCCGGCCATTCAGGCCCGGTCCACCTTTGGCGAGATCGATTCGGATTTTCCGGTGCTTATGAAAAAGGGCAAGGATGCCTTCGCAGAGGTGGAGTCCGGCACTCCGCGTCTGACTGTTGAGAATCAAAATGGTGACATACGCATTTTGAAGGAATGATGGCGGCGGTATTTTGGGAGGCCCGATGGCAAAACCGGGAGAATCTGAAAAGCGAATCGAAGCTTTCTCCTCTGCCTCTTCGCGCGCAGCGGCCGGCGCTTTGCACAGAGCCGCGCTGCGTTAAGAATTTCCGGACGAATCCTCTTGCTTAATTGAAGACGTGCGTTCTAATGGGATCGTGCTTCGAAGAGTGCGACAGTGGCTCGTTGTTTGCCTGCTGATCACGGCGGTGGGTGGACATTGGGTGCTGCTGCAATCGGCTGCCTGGATGGGCATGCTGGTGAAGTATTACCAGGGTTCGACGCTCACGGACGCCGTGCTGAAGACCTTCGATGGAAAACATCCCTGCGGGCTGTGCGAATTCGTAGCGGAAGGCAAGCAGCAGCAGAAGAAGCAGGACCTGGTGAAGCTGGAACAGAAGCTGGACTTTTTTATGGAAGCCGGCCTGAAGTTTGTGATTGCGATTGATCCCGAGCCCGCCTTTCAGGGTCCGCATGGGCTCTTTGATCAAGTGGCTCACCGGCCGCTTTCTCCTCCCCCTCGCTTCGCTTAAACCACCCTGTTCGCGTGTCCGTCTGATTCAGCCGGACGCTCACTTCCTGTCGGCCCGGCCGGCAGTTGCACCTTTAATCCCTTTGATTGTTGGAACGCCTATGGGCGTTCGCCGAAACATTCCAGTCAGACAAACGCGCTCGCGCGGATTCACGCTGATCGAGTTGCTGGTGGTCATTGCCATCATCGCCATCCTCGCATCACTGCTTCTGCCCGCGCTGGCCCAAGCCAAATCGCGCGCGCGCAGCACCAAATGCATGAATAATCTGCGTCAAATTGGCCTGGCCGCGTGGCTGTATGCCGACGACAACGACGGTCAGTTCCCCATGTCGGCGCATCAACGCGCCTCGTGGGTGGGCAAACTCAAACTGTACGCGGGCGGCACCAATCTGTATCGCTGCCCGGACGACGACCATGAGACCCGGAACTACAGTTACGCCATCAACGATTTTCTGACCCCTCAACCTTACGGAGCGGAGCATCTGAACTTTTCGAAACTGACGAGCATCCCGTCGCCTTCGGACACCATTTTCATGGCGGAAATTCACAAGGAATTCGAAGGCTCGGACCATTTCCACTTTGCCGACGCTTCGGGCGGGGGTTATACGCCCACTTCCTTTTCCGGCCAGGTGGCAGTGAAGCGGCATCGCAACTCGGCGAACTATCTCTTTGCCGAGGGCCATGTCGAATTGCTCTCGTGGCCGCATATCGAAGGGCAGCTTCAGGAGTCGGGAGGGCGTTTCGTGCATCCGTTGGGAAACCCTTAAAAACTGAAATATGAATCCGACCCTTCAAACAACTGGCTGCGCGCCCGCCTGCCGGGCGATGCGCGGCGCCTCGATTGCCCCGGGGGGCGCTTCCCGGGGAATCATTTCTCGGGAAAACCTGCGTCATCTGATCGCGCTGGCCGGCCTGGTGTTGGCGGTTCATCACGCGTGGGGTCAGCACGGGCATCTAAATGCCGGTGCGCTGGGAACGGCCCAGGGCGACGCGCTCTATTTTGCGAATGGCTCCATTTTCGCCGTCGAGTCGGGTTACGTAAAGGAGCTGACCTTCACTAACAGCGGAACCTACGCCGGGTTTTACCAGGGGAACATCAGCCTGACCGCGTTGCCTGCCACAATCAATAACGGCGGCCCTGTTCCGAATGCGCCGGCGCCAGGTTCGTTTGTGGAAACCAGGATTGAATCGGTGACCGGGCCCGCCGGCGGCACGTTCAATTTTTGGGAGGACGGAGCGACCAGCCCAACGATCGGCCTCGCGACTGGCAGCGTCACTCCGTCTATGCTTTGGCCGCTCAGTGATGCCTCTTTGGGCGCGGGGCAACCGGGTGCGGACCCCTTCGGACATCTTCATGGGCGGCGCTTCACTGCGGACGTGGCTGGCACTTACACCGTGGGCTTCCGCCTTTTCGATACCTCGATGAATGGCGCAGACGGCGGTCCGATTCACGCGCCGTCGGAGACGCTCTTCATCAACTTCGCCGCCGTCCCCGAGCCTGGTCCGGCCGCTCTGCTCGCGCTGGCGGCCCTCGGCCTGGGAACGATCTGTCTGGCGGAGAAGAGACTAGATTTCACGCGGGGTTTCCCGTGTGGCGCAGGCGGCGGCGTGCTTGCACCGCCTGCAGACAGACAACACAAGCGGAAAAAAGGCAAAAAATGAAATCCGTAGTTCGTTGGTTCAGCGTAGTGATGGTGGCGGGTTGTCTCGCCACGTCCGCATTCGCGGGCGAGTGCTGCGACAAGGCTGCAGGCAAAGCCAGGGAAGGCAAGGCCTGCGCAGCTTGCGTGAAGAAGGAATGCTGTAAAGAGGCCGTCAAGAAACTTGGAAGCGAGGCCAAAGAATGTGTGAAGTGCGCGAAGAAATAATGTAGCGCCTTCCGCCAACCCGGCAGCCCGGCGGCCTTGTGCCGCCGGGCTGTTTTTGCTCTTATAGAGTATGCGTCCATTTTGTATCCTTCTGTTTCTGGCTGCGGCTATTGGAGCCAATGCGCAGCATGCCCACGTCAATGCAGGCGCTTCCAGCACCAACCAGGATGCTCAGCTCTACTTTGTAAACGGGGCCAACTTCGTCACCAATTCCGGCTATGTCGTCTCCCTCGTCAGCAATACCGAGCCGCGCTTCGAAGGTCTTTATGCTGGCACCATCACTTTTACCGCGCTGGCCGCCACGGAGGACCTGGGCGGGCCCGCCTTTGGACATGCCGCCCCCGGATCGGTTCTCGAATTGCAAATGGTCTCAGCGCGGGGCCCGACCAACGGCGTGTTCGGCTTCTGGGAACAGTTCGATCCCGCCCCCCGAATGACCATCGAAACCGGCGAAACCAACGGGACCAACATGTTTCTTTTGAGTGAGTCGAGCGGTGCGCCGGGCGAAGATCCTTTCGGCCACGTTCATGGCCGTGAGTTCAGCGCCACCGAACCGGGGCTTTATGCGATTGGCTTTCGGATCGTGGACACTTCACAAAACGGCGCGGGCGGCGGGCCGATCCACCGGCCTTCGGACATTTTCCATCTCTATTTTCAAGCCGGCGTGACTATCACTGAATTCTCTCCCGGCTCCAGCGGCGCCACTGTGGACTTTGGCACCCGTTCGGGCAGCCGGTATTGGCTGGAAGCCATCAGCACCGATTTTAGCGGGACGAATGTTTGGTCCACCGTTGCGGGGCCGATCAGCGGCAATAACCGTTTTCTTAGGTTGACTGATCCGCAACCTGTCGTGGGCGAATTGCGCTTCTATCGCATCCGCGAAAGCACCCCGTAACAATGCGGGCGGCGCTTGAGGAAGAAGCCGCTGCGTGGAATCCCGAAGTGCGCTCGTTTTCCCCGCCCAGGGAAATCACCCCGCGAATGGGCATTCTGGCGCCTCTCAGGCCGGAGAATAGAAGCTTGTTCTCCGGCAGGCTAGGCAAGAGCTTGTCCCAAAACGTCCTCACCCAAACTTTGTCGA